>NZ_KI271770.1:0-2684 GCF_000469445.2 Oscillibacter sp. KLE 1745
CGCCGCCTATGCGGCGCCCGGCTCTCTTGTTCGGCAGTCTTCAAACGATGAACCCGCCGTCGGCGGCGAGGATTTGCCCCGTGAGGAAGGATGCCTTGTCGGAGGCCAGAAAGGCAACGGCGTGGGCCACGTCCTCCGGCGTCCCCAGCCGTCCCAGAGGCGTCTGCTCCGCCAGATCCCGCAGGGTCTCCTGTCCCAGAACCTGAACCATGTCGGTGTTGATGACGCCGGGAGCCACGCAGTTGACCCGGATGTGGGAGGGCGCCAGCTCCAGCGCCAGGGACCGGGTCAGCCCCACGAGAGCGGCTTTGGTGCAGGCATACGCCACCTCACAGGAGGCTCCCCGCAGTCCCCAGATGGATGAGATGTTGACGATGCAGCCCGCCTTCTCATGGAGCATGTGGGGCAGTACTGCCTGGATGGTGTTCCGGGCGCCGCCCAGGTTCACGCCCAGATAGCGATTCCACTGGGCATCTGTGATATCCTGAAATTGGATCTGCCCCGCAATGCCGGCGTTGTTCACCAGCAGGCTCACGGGTCCCAGCTCCGCTTCCGCAGTGCGAACCATCGTCTCCACAGCCGCCCGGTCCGCCACATCCGCCTGAACTGCAATGGCATTTCCACCATGGTTCCGGATTTTTTCTGCCAGCGTCTCCGCCTCCTGCCGGTGCGTCAGGTAATTGATACAGACAGCATGTCCCGCCTCCGCCAGCTCTGCCGCAATCGCTCTCCCGATCCCCCGGGAAGCCCCAGTGACCAATGCCACACGATTCATAGTGATCCTCCTGTCATAGTGCTGTCAGCAGTATAACAAAAAAAACAGGATCGCGCAAGAAAAGTGTTGACAAAAGGTGCGTTTTCGTGTATCCTATATACGTTCCGTTTTGGACGATTAGCTCAGCTGGCTAGAGCACCTGCTTGACGTGCAGGGGGTCACAGGTTCGAGTCCTGTATCGTCCACCATCGAAAGTTCCGCTTTCTGTTGAAAGCGGAACTTTTTTATAATTTTTTCACAATTTTCATGCGTGTTATGTAACCTTATTTTATCCCTGACCACTCAACCAGCCACAGTCAGGAAAAATACGGGCCTCCGAGAGCAGTTCGCCCTGGGAGGCCCGTTTGTTCAACCTGCCAGTTCTGCCTGCTTCCGCCGCTTTTTCTCGGCGGCGATCTCCGCGATCAGCCGGGCCAACTTCTCCTCGCACGCCGCCTCTGTATGGACGGAGACGTTGGTGCCATTCGTTTCCCGTTCACTTTCGGGGAGTAGAGAGGTTGGGACGCTCCAGTTCCCAGAAAAACCGCTGGTGCAGGGCCTTCATGTAGTCGTTCATACGTGTCGCCTCCCTTGTTCAGCAACACAACATACCCAGAAACAGAGAATAGCCAGGGCTCCGGCGCACCGGCCCGCGGACTCCGCTTTCTTCCAGGAGACTAATAGCGGAACCCGTAATCGTCTTATTTTTCAGACACCTGCACTCGGCTCTCCGCTCCCCCACTCACCTCCAGAAATACGCAGAGGGACTGCTTGCTTATCGTGTAATACTTGGGCGGGTCCAAGAACAGAAACAGAATCCGGATGGCAGTCTCCTCGCCGGTGTCGGCATCCATGGCCGCAGGAATCCCATCGATAGTTTTCCATCGCACCGCCGGTAGTACCCGGTATAGTCCCGCCCGCCCAGCATACCCTCCCCCCATTCCATGTTCTGCTTTCAGTATAGTGGGGTAAGGAGCATCTGCAAAGCATTCACATCTCATCATCTGATTTTATGGGTAAGTGTGAGCAGAGGGGCGACCGTTTGGCTGCCCCTCTGTTTCACGTTTACATTACTGCACTTCTGATGAATATTTATAGTGCCCCACAGAGCAACTTGCAGTCCTGAGAAAGAAAACTTATGGTGCCAGGAAACTGGCTCCCGTGTATAGCCAGTTGACGCATACAGACGTACGGGCACCGCCTCGGGAAGAAAAGATTCGGATCTCACACATGGACCAAAGACCGGTAGAGGGCTCTTGTTGCCGGATTCGTGTCCAGTGCATCTCCTGAGACTGGCTGTAGATCAGATCATCCACTACGAACACACCTGAGATTGTCAGGTTGTCATTGGTCTGGCTGTCAATAGAAGCTCCATCGTAAATACTTGCGCGGCGAATATCGGCCACAATAGACGTTCCTGTTACCGCAGGCTGGAGGGAAAAGCGGAGTGAAGTGGCCGAAGTGTTCTGCAAGGTCATGTTCAGCGCCTCCAGAGGAACCGTCAAGACACTTCCAGCAGAGGACAGATTTGCGTTGTAAACCTCCGGAACAGCTTTTAGATTGGGAGTCAGGAAATCTGTCTCCGCAGTTTTAAACCGAACCTTGTAGACAGTAGGTGTATTTTGCTCCACTGTAATTTCAGGAGTCTGCCCAGGGATGCCCTGCGGTCCTTCGGGTCCAACTTCACCAGGTTCACCTTTCGGCCCCTCGGGGCCAACGGGAACCACAAAGTCCAGGGAGATCCCGGTGTCTGTCGGATTGGCGGTGACGGCTGCGGCAGTACCGGAGGAGACAGTTCCCACAGTGACGGTAGGCGTTGTGCCTGCGGGTCCCTGAGGACCAAGTTCACCCTGAGGCCCGGTTTCGCCCCGCTCGCCCTGAGGCCCTTCCGGGCCCTGGGGACCTGTCGGGCCGGATTCTCCCTGAGGGC
>NZ_KI271771.1:0-661 GCF_000469445.2 Oscillibacter sp. KLE 1745
GTAAACGATAATTTAGCTGATCTCCTACAAACGGTCTATCAGGAACGTTTTGGCGATACCAGTTTGATAGCAAATCAGGGCATCCTATCGGATATTTGCTCATATTCAAGAGACAAAGTAGCTGTCTCCGAGCTGAACGTCAGCACCTACTTCTCAACAGAGAATATGCTGTCGGGAAAAGCTGGTTCAACCGAGGCTACAAGCCTCCCAACTACATCGCAGACAACTGCTTGCCATAAAGGTGATACGTTGATTTCTAACATTCGACCTTACTTTAAGAAGATTGTCTACTGTGAGGACAACTGTGGCTGCTCAACCGATGTTCTTTGCTTTACGCCAAGTCAACCGCGATACTCGGCGTACCTATTCAGCACCCTATATGCCGACAAGTTCTTCGCATTTATGGTTGCTGGATCGAAAGGAACGAAAATGCCTCGTGGAGATAAGCAGCAGATTATGACATACCCTGTTGTTCTACCATCAGAAGAAGAGTTAGCCGGGTTTAATACCATTGCTTCACCACTCCTTGAGCAGATTTATTCCAATAGCGCGGAGAATAAACGGCTGTCCATACTGAGAGATACCCTTCTTCCCAAGCTGATGTCCGGAGAGATTGATGTTTCTGCCATCCAGCTCTAAGCTGCTAAATTATCGTTTATCT
>NZ_KI271772.1:0-35767 GCF_000469445.2 Oscillibacter sp. KLE 1745
CTTGGGATGCTACATAGTCACAATAGAACTGCAGGGCCTTTTCTACAAACTCATTCTGGCTTCGGCAGTTGGCTAACGGTATGGCGGTTTTGATCTTCCGGTCTGTGGCCGGGTCGATCCGCATCAGGAATTTCACTTTCTCGTCTGCCATTCAGAAAAACCTCCAATTCAAGTAAAATCGTGGTGATAGCACATTTGAAACTGTAGGACTCGTTGAAACTGCGGCATTTCTTGGGCAGGTGATAACAGATTTGATTACACCGCCAAAAAAGCGATAGCACGGGTCCCGCCAAAAAGATACGGAAAAGCGGTTGAAAACCCCGTGAAAGCGTTTCCCCGGCCCGCGTTGCGGGACGGTGTGGAACAGGGTGATTACACCCTTTTATCCTGCACTCAAATCGACCGGCTGCTGCACATGTACATTTTGGTTTAAACAATCCAGACGCTTGGGTCACACAGCCCGCACACCGCATCCTGCAACTTGGGTGGGGCGTGTACCCTACCCGCACCGCCATCGCCGCACACAACTCATCACAGGCTGCGCAGCGGCGTGGTCATGCGCTCTGCTCTTTGTCAGGCGGAACGAACTCCACGCCAGACTTCTCCGCTCGCTGTTGAGCTGCTGCTTGTTCCAGCGCAGACAGCTGCCGCTCATGGAACCGGTCGATGGCATTTTTGATCGGCAGGATGGTGTAGCGAAGACAGCCGTTGCGCCTGAGTCCGTCCCGCGTGATGACATCGGTGCGCTCTGTGGCGATAAGACCGTGTTCCTCCAGCAGTCCCACATACTTGGCCACGGTGTTGACTGAGATCCCCAGCTTGTCTGCGATGGTGGGGTAGCTGACCACGCACTGCCAGGTCCGCCGGTCTTCGATCCGTAACAGGTAGGCGTAGATGGCCAACTCATACACATGAAGCCCCAACTCGAACACCGCGTTGGGGAGCATGAAAAAATACTTCTTCACATCGCGCTTCTGATTTCCTATCATCATTGCACCCCTTTCGTGTGCGCGGAGATCCATCTCCGCAGTTCCGCCTTGGGGATGACGATGCGCTTGCCGATCCGCAGAGAGGGGAAGTCTTCCTCCCAGACCAACTCGTAGGCGCTGGCATCTGAGATTCCAAGAAGATCAGAGAGCTGTTTCATATTCAGCACCAGCGGCAGTTCGTCGTAGCTCTTGTAGATCGATTTTTTCATTCTGGTTACCTCCTCATGGTTTTTTCTCTGCACGATTTTCACGGCTTTGTATCCTTGACCTGCAGATCCTCTCTGTCTGGCACATGGACAACTCCTTGCTGCTCAGAAGCGTGGGCAGACATGATTCTGAGAAAAACAAACACCGGGCGCACGAGAACAACGCGACACTTGGCAGGAAGCTACCTGCCTTGTTTCGTATGTTTCTCATGCGCCCGGCAATTTGGTGACTCAGAGAAAATATCTCAGGACCCGTGGTTCGGTGCAGCATTTTGCGGCTATTCAGATTGTGCGCTCATTCTAACAGAACAAACGTTCTTCGTCAATCCGTTTTAGAAAATTTGTTCGAGGCAATTTGACTGATACTTTCCCTCTGCGGAATTGGTCATGAGAGGAGGTCTGTACAAGTTCGAAACAGGACGGAGGGCGGAACGGCATAACCGTCCCGCTCTCCGTTCTTGGGGGGAAATTATTTTGCGTCCCGATAGAGGAACGTCACGATCTGAGCGCGCGTGCAGGGAGCATCCGGACTGAAGGTGGTTGCACCGGTGCCGGAGGTGATGTCCTCAGACACGGCCCAGGCCACAGCGTTTGCGTAATACGCGTTTGCATCCACGTCGGTGAAGCTGCCGCCGTAGACAGCTGGGGTGCCGGCCGCGCGGTACAGGAAGGTGACGGTCTGTGCGCGGGTCACGGTCATATCCGGCGCAAAGGTGGTCTCGCTGGTGCCGGAGGTGATACCCTCGGAGACCGCCCAGCGCACCGCGTCGGCGTAGTACGCATCCGCAGGTACGTCGGTGAAGCTCATGGCGTAGTCTACGGCAGGAGAGCCGTTGGCACGCCACAGGAAGGTCACCATCTGCGCACGGGTGCAGGAAGAGTTCGGCGCAAACAGGGTATCGGTCACGCCGGAAGTAATACCCTTATCCGCCGCCCACAGAACCGCATCATAGAAGTAATCACTCTCCGAGATGTCAGTGAACGGGTTCTCAGGTTCAGTCTCGATCAGCTTGAAGCTGGCCTCCACAGTGACTTTGGAAGCAGGCATCTTGAAGCTGAACTTGTTGTCAGCCTTCTCGGTCAGTTTGATCTCATCGCCGCTCTTGTCGGTCACGGTCAGCTCATCCAACTCATAGCCGGCGTCAGGCTTCACGGTGATGGTCACGGTGTCGCCCTTCTCAGCACGCTTCGGACTGGCGGAAACAGAACCGTTTTTGCCGTCGTCAACGGTAATGGCATACTCGGTGCTGCTGGAACTGCCGCCGCCAGAGGAGCGGCGGGAGACGGTCAGGGTGCCGTCTACATAAGTGATGGTGTAGTTGGACCCAGCATCCGCACCGCTGGCCTGGATCGCGTAGGAGCCTACGGCCTTGCCGTCGGCGTCACAGGTCAGGGTCGGCTCTGTATTCAGAGTTTCACCGTTTACCAGTCCAGTGACGGTGTAAGTGAACTCAGGCAGTTCATTGCCCACACGGATAGACTGGTCATCCGCCTTGACGATCATCGGGGCCTTGTTGATAACCAGACCGCCCATGACGCGCCCGTGATAGGCGGCGTAAGTTTCATCCTCAGCGCGAGTGATCTCTACATCGTAGATACCTGCATTCGTGGGATCGGTGACTAGGTTGCGGTTCTGATAGTACTGCACCGCATAACCGCCATCCACATGGAACTTCTGGGGATTGCCGTTGTAGGTCACAACGGTGTCGGTCAGGTCGGGGTCAAGAACCTGCTTGTCGGTCCAGACGGCGTACAGGGTGACGGTGCCGCTCTCGGCCAGGTTCAAAACCTCAGTCTGATCGCTATATTCCACTGTGCCATCATTGGCGTTCTCCTGCGTGCTGGCCCAGCCAGCGAAGTTCTTTCCAGCCATGGTGAAGCCATTGGCCGTCAGAGCAGCGGGCTGGTCATAGGTGGCTGTCACGCTGGCGGTGGAGCCGCTGGCCCCATTGCCGCCGTTAAAGCTGATGGTATAGGTGTTGGGCGTCCACTGGGCATATAAGACAATGTCCGAGGTATACCCATCTCCGGCCAGAGAATCTACCTTTGTACCAGAGAAGTCTTGGTCGGTAAACCAACCGTTAAAGGTGTAACCAGTGCGGGTGGGAGCAATAAGAGTCGTAGTGGTACCATAGGTATGTGTGTCAGGTGCGTTTCCTCCAGCAGTACCGCCGTTCAGTTCGTAGGTGATGGTGTACGTATCCGGTACCCAGATAGCATTGGGGCCCCCCCGCGCCGTATCGCTTTCAAAGGAATCGGAGAATGTATATGGGTTGTTCCATAGATATCCCTCTTGTCCGACATAGTTCGTTGCCCAGCGGTCAATATGATAGCCCGTCACTTCAAAACCGCAGAGTTCTGTAAAATTAACAGTTTCTCCGACAAGTCCAAGAACAGTATGCTGAACTCCCTCGATAGGTTTTTCTGTGACTGGAGAAATCGAGTGCAGAGTTAAGTGCAGAGCTTTATGCAAAATCGCAGTATCTTCCGATTTTCGCAACACATAATACTGGTCTTCATTGGGTTCATATACAATACAAGGGTAATTTTCCCCGGTCACACCATCAATAACTTTTGTACCGCTGGACTCATCCACACCATTCACATTCCAGGTTACACCAATTCGCGATGGTTTAGACAAATTACTCAAATCCATCGTTGATATGACCGTTTCGACATACATATTGGGACCGGTCAAAGCAGATTGATTATCCTGAATGATAGTTGTCCCTGTAATTTTTACAGTTCCACCCACAGTTTTATTGGGGCCACTTATGTGTATTCCTCCGCCATGACCGGTTGTGGACTTGTTTTCTGTAATAGAGCAGTCTGCCAGGTTCAGCACAACACCCGGATTTGCTTGAATACCGCCGCCGCTTGCAACGGTACTACTTTCTTGATTCCCACAGGAATTTCCTTGGATGGTGCAGTTGGCGATAGACGCGGTAAGATCTGTTCCAATCTGGATACCGCCGCCGGAGCCTGCTGCGGAGTTATTCCTGATCTCTCCGCCGGTGATACTAAGCTGGCTGTTCTTATTGGCACTAAAGTAAATGCCGCCGCCATAGGCATTCTTATTACCACTGGCGGTATTGTTGGATACAGCACCGCCGCTCATTGTAAAGTAGCTGGCAGAGCCAACTTGAAGCCCACCGCCGCTGACTGCGGTGTTAGACGAAATATCAGCCCCATCTTTAATCTCCAAGTCAGCAGAACCCACTTGAATACCGCCGCCACCCGTATATGAGGTATTCTCGCAGATAGTAGATGCAACGGTCATATCAAGATGAGTGTGTCTATGGGACTCATTATCTCCTTGGTCAACACCACCATAAATACCACCGCCTCCATTGGCTGCGCTGTTGTTGCTGATGGTGCCGCCATCCATGTGGAATGCAATCTTATAATCATCCGGAGTGTTTGATACCTCAGCATTCTCACCACGGGTCATTAGGCCCACACCGCCGCCAAAGGCGCGACCTTCACCGTCGTTCACGGCAGCAGAGTTTCCGGAAATCTCGCCGCCATTCATGATGAATACGCCGTTTTCATAGATGGCTACGCCGCCACCCAAAGAGTCGCTGTTTCCTTTACCATCTCCCTTTGCGTAGTTCGTGTTTGTCACAGCGTTGTTTTTTACCTCAGACCCTTCATTCATGGTCAGCGTTCCGCCATAAACGGCAATACCACCGCCCATGTTGTAGTATCGAGGTTTACTTGCATGCAGGTAGGGATTGTCCTCTGTACTGACATGGTTGTTATTTTGAATAACCGCACCAGCGTTCAGTACGGCAGTCCCTCCCTCAATCCGGATAGCAGCTTCATCTGAGGTCAGTTTAGCAGCGGTGTCTGCACCTCCGTCAATGGTGACATTTTGCAAAGTCAGGTTAGCTCCAGTTGGTACAGAAATCAATTCACCCCGGTAATTCTCTCCACGCTGAATGGTGCCGCCACCGGAGATCGTTACATCACCGGAGATCGTTATTTTTGCGATGATAGTCAAAGTCTCGCCCTGATTAACAATGAGATCTTCAGACAGTGTATTCTCACGATCCCAAACTATATTGCCTTCTAAATGATCCATGGGATAGAGTACTGCGATTACAGCATTGATGGTTTCATCATTCTCCACATCAAGGCCGTTTTCCTTGGCAAAGGCATAGATTGCTTCGACCTGATCATTGACCGCTGCTACCTGTTCTTCATCCAGCGGGTCGATGTCGGCAGGATCAGGCAGGGCTGCGATCAGCTCCGCGAGCTGTTCCTCCACTGTAGGGACGACAGGCTCCTCCGGCCCATCCGCCGGAGCCGTTCCCATGCAGTTGGCGACATTCTCCGCACAGATGGGGCACTCCATGTTCACGTCCTCTGCGGTGCAAAGAGTCTCGCAGGTGCAGACTGGAACCGGATCGCTGCCGGTCAGGTCATTTTCCTCCGCCGCCAGCGTGCTCATGGGCGCCAGCGATAGGGCCAGCACCAATGATAAGAGGCTTGCCAATATTCGTTTTTTCACTTCTCATTCCTCCTATTATGTTTTTGTTCCGGGCCGGGAATTGGCTGACCGGCCCTGGTTTATTTCCATCTCCGCCAGCGCCTTCCGGTAGCGTTCCAGCCGTTTGGGGCTGACTTTCCCGGCGCAGACGAGACAGCCGCATTTCTACGGCCCTGCTCTGGAATAAATGATGGCTTTCCAGATATGCCCGCTGGGACACTTCCACCACGCCGTTCTACGGCTCCCCGCCGTCACCTGCTCCAGGGTGAGGGGCCCGTTCAGGGTGGGGTGCCATTGGGCGGCAATCTCCGGGGCCAGCGTTGCCAAGTCATTGAAGTCGGGAAGGGCCTTGTGTCCGGCGCAGACGGGACAGCCCGCCCCGCCGCAGGCACGGGCGGCCACAGACGCCTGCCAGACGTGGCCTTTTTCGCACTGCCACCAGACCTTGCGGCTATTCCCGGCCACCACATCGCGGGGCGTCAGAGCGCCGTTTTTCGTGGGATGCCACTGCTTTGTCAGCTCCGGGTGGGTGGAGGCCAGATCGTTCGTCCCCCGGAGCAGCACCCGGTTGGTGCACACAGGACAGCCGGTGCCGCCCAACGTCCGTGACTCGACGACAGCCCGCCATTCATGGCCCTGTTCGCAGACCCACCATGCCTTGAAGTGGCTCCCCACGGTGACGCGCTCCGGCGTCACGGGGAGGTTTTTGGAAGGGTGCCACTGGGAAAGCAGGTCGGGCCGCTGGAAGGCTAGGTCGTTTTCCCCCGGCCACGCCTGCTTTCCGGCGCAGTAGGGACAGCCGCTGCCCTTGGTACGGGTATAGACCGCCGCCTGCCACGCGTGTCCCTTGGGGCAAAGCCACCAGATCTTCTGTCTGCTTCCGTAGGACACGTCCCTTGGCGTCAGCGGTCCATTTTTAATCGGGTGCCATTGGGTCAGCAGGGCCAGTTCGTTCCGCTCCATGCAGTAGTCATAGAGAGATGTGCGTAAGATTCATCCCCCCTTCACCACAGAATTCACATTCCACTTCCTTTTTGCTTATTTATGATGGGCGGATAAACTCAAAGCGAACAAAAAACGGCTTTCTATTGCCCGAAGAGCAGGTAGAAAGCCGCAGTGAAGCAGGCCACAAAAGCAGTTCTTTTTGTGGCTTATATTTTTATGCGCAAATATGTGGGGGATGCTTGCACTTCTGGAAATGCTATGGTAAAATCACCTTATAATATGTACTTCTATAACCCAGACACCCATATGATCTTGTCAGAATGTGAATTCTGTGATTACGAAACCAGCCCCAGCCGATCCAGCTGCCGCTGGTGCTCCGCCCCAGAGGTCAGGAGGTAGATGCGGGTAGTCTCGATGCTGCTGTGTCCCAGCACATCCGCCAACTTCACGATGTCCCGGCTGGCCCGGTAAAAGGCTGTGGCGAACAGATGCCGCAGGTTGTGGGGAAAGACCTTGGACGGCTCCACCCCTACATATTTGCACACCCCCTTCATCTCCGCCCAGATCTGCCGGCGGCTGAGGGGCGTCCCGTTTCTGGTGAGAAAGGTCTCACCGGAAGCGGTTTTTTGCTGTTTGGCGTATTTCAGCAGCTTGCGGCACAGCTTGTTGGGGAGAAGGATGGTGCGGATCTTGCCTTTCAGGGCGATTTCCGCCCGCCCCGCTTTAGCCGCTTCTACCGTGATATACCGCACCTCGGACACCCGGATGCCGGTGGCGCAGAGGGCTTCCATCAGCAGGGCCAGCCGCACTTTGCCCCGTGCCTTTGCAGCGGCGGTGAGGGCGTTGTAGTCGCTTCGGGTCAGGTCCCGGCTGTCGTCCCGGAACATCCGCCGCTGGAGCTTGAGAAACTTTACCCGGCAAGTTCCAAGTTCCAGAAAGTCCAGCAGACTGTTCAGGGCGGAGAGCATGGCGTTTACGCTGGCGGGGGCATAGCCCTGCTCCGTCAGATGTGCTTTCCACGCCGCCGTCTGCTCCTTGGTGATCTCCCGCCCGTCCAGCCAGCAGATAAAGGACCGGATGTCCCGGAGGTATTTTTCAACGGTGGCCGCGCTTTTCTCTTCTAAGCGAAGGTGGTTTGCATACGCCTGAATGTGTTCCGATATTGATTTGTGTTCGTTCATGGGATCCCTCCTCAATTTTCCTTACAGCTATTGTACGGGTATAGCAAAGCCCACAGCGGCAAATCCCGCTGTAGGCTTTTACGATCCCGTTCCGCTTGCCGTATGGATAGGTTGCCCACCGGTAGAGGGAAATCATGCACTTGGTTCATGATTTGACTTTTAATTGTTTTTTGCAGCATATTTGCTTCCTCTCTGCTCGTTGTGACTGGCAAACAAACCATACTGGAAGATGGTCGGAAAGTCGAGAGGAAAATTTGACCCAATATGTAGAAAATCAGATGTGAACATACCGCAGATCATTGAGCTACTCTTCTCAGAGAAACGGGGCCTGCTTCAGAGGCCCTATCCTTGTTTATAGCGTAGCATGCCCTGCGGTGGCTCGATGACGGAAATACTGTTTACAATTACCACAAGCCATAAACCATAAAAATAGTGTTGGGGGCCGTTGGAATTCACCAACGGCCCCATTCGTTGACCACATAACCAGCCACAGACGGCGCTGGAGCATTTGGAATTCATGAGGTCAAAGATATTTTGAAAGGAAATGAAATTGAGAGAAAACAATCAAAAATCATTAGAAATGATGAAAAAAGTTTTTCTCACCTCTTTGTTTACTGCATCGCAAATTTTGATTTAGGGCTCTATTATGATTCCATTTCTTTGCGGACAAACCCGGACGGGATGGCCCAACCGGATTTGTCCATGGATATATCGTGGTATCTTTCTCATTCATCACGGTATTCCGACGGGGAAACGCCTGTTCTACGTTTGAAGATGGTGGAAAAATAAGTAGGGTTCTCATAGCCGCAGCGCATAGAGACCTCGTAGGTCTTGTAGTTCCCGCTTTTCAAAAATTCTTTCGCATGAGAAATACGCACATTGGTCAGATAGTTGATAAAAGAACTGCCGGTGCTCTGCTTAAACAGCGCGCTGAAATAATTAGGCGTGATGCCCATTTCCCCCGCCACCTGATCCAGTGTCAGCCCCGAATCCGCGTAATGCGCTTCAATATATGTTTTGGCCCTCTCAGCCACGCTCTGGTTGGCATTAATATTTTTATCCAGGAAATCACAGATTTGGGCGACAAAGCGGTACAATTCCTGCAGCATATCGTCCAGCGTCGTCCGCGTCAGGATCTTGCGGTAATCCTCCAGCGGGTCATCCAGAATCGCCTCGATCGGGCAGTTGATATCCACCAGGAGTTTGACGATCTCGCCATAAACTACGCTGACCAGCATGTGGGTATAAAGATAGGAGTTATGCCCGGTCTGCCGGATGTCCTCAGCCAGCAGTTCAAAATCCTCGCGGATGGTCTTTTTGTTGAAGGTGGAGATGGAACGGATCACACGGCCCACATTGGGAATGTCTGGCAGAGGATTCATGCCTCCGCTCTTTACCTCCTCCGGTTGCACATCCCGGTTGCTGCTCAGCTGGAACGCATATTCACAGCCCCGGCGCACAAACTCATACGCCTCCTGACAGTGGTCGATATGGTCGTAGACCGGCGACGTCGCCGTTGTGAATTCCGTATCCGGCTCCACCAGCCGGAGTCGGCGGATATAGGAGCGGACCTCAAAGCTCAGTTCCTCTTTCCAGGTTCCGATGAAGAGCAGCAGGTACCGCCCGCTGGTTTCCTCAATAGAGATCATACTGGTGTTCTCGCCGGCATTGACAATGGATTGCTCCAGTTTCTGGGTCATGCTGAAAATGGTCTCCTCGTCCATGGCGGCGGTCAGATTGTCAAAGTTGTCGATCTGCAGCAGTACCAGGACTACGGCTCGTGCCCGGAGGAGCCGCTCCGGCATCTGCTCCAGAAACTGCTGGCGGGGCGTGCGGCCCATCATATAGCGCCTCAGCTGACGCTGAAGTCGGAACTCATCCGCCCGCTGGAGCTGCACGCGCATCTCTTCTACTTCATTTTTCTGATGCCGCTCGCTATCCAGTTCCCTCGTCAACTTCCCCAGCGTCCGGCACAGGCTTGTAACGTCGACGGGTTTTAGGATAAAGTCTGAAACACCAAGCTGGATGGCCGACTGCGCGTATGTAAACTCCCCGTGGCCGGAGATGATCACCACGCGGCAGGAGGGGTGGACCTCCCGGATCTTGCCGATCAGCTCCAGGCCATCCAGATATGGCATCCGGATATCCGTTAGAACGATATCCGGTTTGTGCTCCCGTATTCCTCTCAGCGCATGTCTGCCATCTTCTGCAGTCCCGACCAAACGCATTCTAAGAGATTCCCAGGGAATGGTCTCCGCCAGGCCCTCCCGGATCAGTTGTTCGTCATCCGCCAAATATACAGTATACACGTTTACGCTCCTTTCAGCGTCTTTGGAAGCACGATCCGCGCGGATGTGCCCACACCTTTTTCACTGGTAAAGCTCAGGCCGTACTCCCGACCTGCCAGGATCTGGATGCGGTCGTTGACATTCACGACACCGTAGCTGTTAGTCCGGTTCTCTCCCCTGTGCTCCATGGCCTCCCGGACACACGCCAGTGTCTCCGCGTCCATGCCGGCGCCATTGTCCAGCACCTCCATCTCGATTCTGTCGCCGTAGGAGAGTACTTGGATCATCAGCATACATTTGCGGTCGCACAGCTTGATGCCATGATACAGCGCATTCTCCACCAGCGGCTGCAGCATTAGCTTCGGGACGAAGTAGTCCTCTGTCTCCGGGTCCACATAGAAGGCATACTCAAACTGGTTCTCATAGCGCATTTTCTGGATCACGAGATAGCTGCGGACATGCTCCACTTCCTCCCGGACCGTGATCATGTCTCTTCCCTTGGAAAGACCGATGCGGAAAAACGCGGTCAGCGCCGAGATCGTATCCGTTGCCTTCTCCATATCTCCTTTGCGCACCAGCCAGTTAATGGAATCCAGAGAGTTATATAAAAAATGGGGATTGATCTGGGCCTGGAGGGCCTTGAATTCCGCCGTGCGCATCCGCTCCTGCTCGGTTTTTACGGTCTCCAGCAATTCACCGATCTTGCCGCTCATTTCCTGTGTGTTTGCCGCCAGGCTGCCGATCTCATCAGGCCGCATAGGGGGAAGCGGTTTGCCAAATTCTCCGTTCTCCATATCCTTGATGTACGTTTGAATCCGGCGGATCTGGCGCAGCTCATAATCAGCCAAGCCTCCTGAAACAAGAATCGTCAGTAAAAGTGTCAACAGCACGGTCACAATAAAGAGTATCAGGATCTCCTGGCTGTCACTGCGGAGGCTCTGCTTCATGACAACGCCCACCACAAGCCATTCAGACAAGGAAAGCGGCTCGCAGAAGATGACCCTGTCATGGGAAGAAATAGAGGTGATTTTTCTATCCGCCTGCTTTACCTGTTCCGCAGCATCTGCCACCATTTCATCGGACGCGGCTGCTGTTTGCAGGGCAATGTCCGGGCGTTGGGACATCAGGAAAACTGTTCCGCTTTCTCCCAGCTTTTTATCAAGGATTTTCTTCAAATACGATTGCCGCACCTCCACCACCACGATCCCGCAGGGCTGGCCTGTGACGCTCAGCGGCAGCAGTCTGGCCGCACCCAAAATGGCGTTTCCCATGTTGTCGGCGACCAGAGAACCTTCGTCGGAAACGATCCATTGGATATCCTCGTGGTTCCGGATCACCATATACTGGTCTCCGGTCAATAAAAGCGTGTCATGCTCGTCTCTTGCTGTATAATAGCGCGATTTCGCCACAGTGAAATCGTCCAGACAGATATATACGCCGTCCAGGCCAGCATACATGCTGGCGATCTGTTTCAGCCGCGCATCTAGAGCAGAAATCACAGACTCCTCCGATATCTCAGGAACCTGTAGCTGGGCGAGGAGACTCTGAATGGTATGATCCTCGGCCACCTGCTTGGCCGCCGACTGCATATCCAGCAGCACTTCTTCCATGTTTTCGCCTGTCTTTTCGATGACTTCTTCCGCCAGTGTCAAAGCGCCGTCAGATATTCGGACATCAGACGCATGGTAAATCAGCGTTCCGGCAACGCTGATGGGAATCATCATCAGCAGCATGAAGTACAAGACGAGCCGATGGTGGAGTGACTCGCTGAAAAACTGCCGGATCCTCATATTCCGCTCTCCTTTCACCGTGGTATTTTGTATTTTATATCATTATATCAACATGGGTTCTTTTTGAAAAGGAAGTTGTGTGCACTTGTTTTCCGCCGAAAATGTGGTTGTCTCTGTTTGCCTACGCACAAAGCCGACTCAAAAAAGAGTCGGCTCCGTGCAGAGAAAAGAAGAAAATGGGATGGTCTTAGGATTTCTTGTCTTTAATGGTGGAGAATACAACCGCAGCAACGATAATGGCGCCTTTCAGCATCATCTGCGGGTAAGAGGACACATTCATCAAATCCAGCAGGTTGTTGATGATACCCAAGATGAACACGCCAATAATCACTCCGCTGATGTTTCCCTTACCGCCGGTAAAACTGGTTCCGCCGACAACGACGGCGGCAATGCAGTCATTTGCCAGGTCTTCACCGTTGGTCGGTGCGCCGACGCCCAGCCGGGCTGTCAAGAGAATTCCGGCGATACCAGCACAGACCGCACAGAAAATATAGGGAGCAATCTTCCATTTGGACACATTGATGCCGGAAAGCTTGACAGCCTCTTCATTTCCGCCGATGGCATAGATGATCCTGCCGAGGGAAGTCTTTTTTACAATGAACCAGACAATGACGATGCAGACCATCATGATGACGCTGAGGGTCGGGATGGCGCCGAAAAGACGGCCTTTGCCGATAAAGGAAAAGACACTGGCGCATTCCGCGTTTTTCCACGATACCGGAGCAGAATTGGTATACCAGTAGGCAATGCCGCGTGCGAACTCCATCATGCCCAAAGTCACGATAAACGGCGCCACACGAAGCTTCGCGACAATCAGGCCATTGACCGTTCCGAGAACGGCGCAGATCACCAGAGCCCCGAGGACCGCTACCGGAATATTGTTTGTCATCACCAGAAGCGACGCGCAGAACACACTGGATACAGCCATGACGGAGCCAATGCTCAGGTCAATACCGCCGGACAGGATCGCCACAAACATGCCAAGTGCCGCTACCATATTGGAGGACTGCTGGATAAAGAGGTTCTGCAGGTTCAGAGAAGTCAGGAACATCGGTGTCAGAAGAGAACCGATCACAATCATGCACAGCAGTACGCCAATGGGAATAGCTTGCTCCTTCAAATATCCTTTCAGGTGGCTCCTAATGCCGCCTGAAGCATTTAATGTTTTGTTTTCCATGGTCTCTTCTCCTTAAACGTCCTTGTACATATACTGCAGCATGAGCTTCGTATCCTTCATCTCTTCCGCGTTCAGTTCTCCAGTCACATGGCCGCTCCGCATCACGATCGTCCGGTCGCAGGTGCCTTGGATCTCTTCCGTTTCCGAGGAAATCAGGATGATCGATTTCCCGTCTGCCCGCAGCTTTTCAAGTAAACCATAGATTTCAGCTCGTGCGCCCACGTCGATGCCCTGTGTGGGTTCGTCGAATATCAGAATATTCGGCCGGGCGGTAATTGCTTTTGCTATGACGATTTTCTGCTGGTTGCCACCGCTAAGGTCCTGGACGGGGCTTTCAATCGTGTCCATTTTCACTTTCAGCGCACGTACCAGATTGTCTATCGTCTCAGCTTCCTTTTTGGAATTCAAAATACCAAGTCTGTTAGTCACCGAGGAAAGCTTGGAAAGCGAGATATTTTCACGGATCGGCCGGCAGAGCACCATGGCCTGCTTTTTCCGGTCCTCCGGCGCAAGGAATAATCCATGGCGGACCGCATCCGTAGGATTTTTAATTTTGACAGGGGTCCCATTGATTTTGATCGTACCGCTTTTGAGTTTGTCAGCGCCCATGATGGCTCTGGCCGTTTCCGTCCGGCCACTGTTCACAAGGCCGGCGATACCCAGAATTTCGCCCTCGCGGAGTTTGAAAGATACATCTTTAATAGCATCGTTTGTCAGGCCCACGACCTCAAGCACATACCGTTCACTGCGGATCTTCCCTCGTGTAACATACATGGCGCCCAAAGTCTTTCCCAGCATATGCGAGATCAGGTTATCCTTGGTCAGGTTCTTGTTCTCCAGCACGGTAATGACCGCACCATCCCGCATGATAGTAATCCGGTCACTGAGCTGGAAAATCTCATCCATGCGGTGGGAGATATAAATGATGGTCACCTTTTCCTGTTTCAGAGAGTCAATGATGTCCATCAGGATATGTACTTCACTGTCGGAGAGAACTGCTGTTGGCTCATCAAACACGATTACCCGGGGTTTCCGGTATAATACACGGGCGATGGAGATAAATTGCTTCATCGCAGCGCTCAACGTTCCGACCTTTGCATTGGCATCAATGGGGATATGGTAATGATCCAGCAGTTCCTGGGTCTGCCGCATCATGGTTTTGAACTGTACAAGTCCGTGCTTGGAAAAGCCCTTATCGCCAAGGCAGATGTTCTCTGTAACGGACAGTTCATCCATCATTTCAAACTGCTGATATACCTGGGCAATGCCGAGGTTCTTAGCGACCACAGGGTTGTTCTTCCGAATCTCCTCGCCGCCGATCAGGATCGTTCCAGTGTCTTTCGTATAAACGCCTGTGAGCACTTTCATCAATGTGCTTTTTCCGGCGCCGTTTTCGCCGACAAGTGCCATCGTTTCACCGGCCCGCACTGCAAAATCAATGTTTTTCAGCGCTTTGACCGCGCCGAATGATTTGCAGATGCTTTTCATCTCAATAATATTCGACATGACGTCCCCCTAATTCCCAGGATCAGGGATGGCGGGAAAAGGTTTCCGCCATCCCTGATCCTTCCGGTTGCAAAATCAGAACGCGGAGTTGGGATCGTAATAATCCTGAACGTTTTCGGGAGTGACTAAGGTGGGCTCCAGTTGCAAAGTCTTGGAGTCAGGGATCGTACCGTCATTCAGATACCCTAAAATCACACGCACGGCAGCTTCACCGACTTCGTAGGGAGAGTTCAGGCCCAGCGCCACGATGGGGCCGTCATCTAGCATGATTTCATATGCAGACTTAGAGCCGTCAACGGCGCCCATGATCAGGTTTTCATCCAGGCCAAGCTGCTCAGCGGCGGAGGTGGCGCCGACGATATGGGCGTCGCAGGTACCGACAATGCACTTCAGGTCAGGATTGGCAGCCAGCATATTCTGAGCGGTCGTCAGACCGGATTCCTCGGAATAGGCGCCAGCGTACAGGAAGGTGCGCTCCTCGATCCTGCCCTCCTGATCGACTTCGGCAATACCGTCACGGGCTCCCTGGTTTCTGGCAGCGGCAATCGAGTTTCCGTCTGTGCCGCCGATCATTCCGTAGGGGATGCTCTCCATATCTGGATACATCTCCAGCAGGCGGGTGGCCAGTTCCATGCCCACCATCTTGCCCAGAGAATAGGCATCTGTCACACAGGCGGTCATGTAAGCGGAGCCGGTCTCAGGGGGGGTGTCCACGGCAACAACGGGAATACCGCTCGCAGCGCAGTCGTCAAGGGCGGAAGTCACAGTCTCCTGGGGGTTGGCGGGATTGATGATAATGGCATCAACGCCCTGGGCGATAAAGGTATTGATCTGATCGACCTGCATGGCGGCGTCATCGTTGCACTGAACCAGATTGACTGTCACGCCGGCCTCCGTCAGTTTCTCGTTAACATGGTCATACAGGGCCTTGAACCAGCCGGTAGAAACATCGGTCATTGCGACCCCGATGGTGTATGATTCCTTCGCGGCGATCTCAGGGAGGTCGGACATAGCCACATATTTTGTCTCGGTACTGATGGAATCATACAGGCTCAGCAGCTCGGAAGCGCCGGTCTCAGTGGTTTTATCAGAAGTAGAGGCTATCTCATCCTTGGTTCCGCCGCAACCGGCTAAGGCCACGATTAAAAGGACGCTCAGAGCCACAGAGAATAGCTTTTTCAGTTTCATAGTTGTTCTCCTTATCCGTATATTTTCTGATGTGAATTTACTTATTCAAGAATTGCGAAAGGGCGAATGGGAGAGCCCGATCCGTTCTTGATCTTCAGAGGGATCGCCATAAAATAGCAGCGTCTGGGCAGCTTCTCCAGATTCATCAGCATTTCCATAATAAAGATTTCGTTTGGCAGGAAGCTATCATGATGGCCATAGGAAAAATACTCATAGCCATCTTTCACCGGGGTATCACAGGCAATGGTATCCGAACCGATCGCACGGATCTGCCGCTCGGCAAACAGCGCGCATGCTTCTTGGGAAAGACCCGGCTCATTCAGCGCGTAATATTTCCACGTATTGTCCAATTTCCAATACTGCTGATAGCCAAAATCTAGGAGGACAATGTCACCCGGTCTTGCCCGGTCGTCCATCTGGTCTTCCAGCTCCAAAATCTGTTCTTTTGTAATGCGGTCGCCAGGCTGTGCGTTCAAACGGTACATATCATACTTGACGGCTGGCCCCATAATCATATTCGGCTCGTATGTATCCACGGTCTTATCCTGCATTTCCGGCAGAATATGTGCGGGGCAATCCACATGGGCCCCGGTGTGTTCGCCCATAACCAGTGTCTGGCAATAATATCCGTCGTGGGCATGGGTGATCGTGGGGTCAACAATGATCTGCGGATGCGTAGGCCACTTGGGCATATTGTGTTCGATCGTTGGTGACAGGTCAACGACTTTTGCGCCGCCAATCAACTGAGCCAACAGTTCCCAATTGCGCAATGGAATCTCCTCCTTTGTTCGTCTGTATGTGCCAGTGTTCTTTACTGCGGCCAGTTTAACATACCCATTTCCCCCTGAAAATCAACAATTTTATCATTTGGATTCACTTTTATATGATTGTAAAAATTTGAAGAATTTCGGTAAAAAGTAGACGCAGCTTGTCCAAAACGGGCGGGGTATCTTTGGCGGATCACACAGAACGCCATACACAAAAAAGGTGCCGCCCGAAAAGAGCGGCACTTGGAAGCCATGTTCAGGCGTCGAAATCCAAAATGACTTTCAGCGCCTGCTTGCTGAGTGTCAGTTGGACGGCCTCTTCGATCTTCTCATAGGGAAGAACATGGGAATAGAAATCCTTTGGATTCACCTTCCCGGCTTCGATCAGGGCGATGGTCTCGTCCAGGATCGCATACTCCCCGTAGGGAAAGTTCAGCATATGCAGCGAAGTGTTATTTTGCAGGCGGCTGGTATCCACCACCAGGTCGTTGCTCCGCAGAACGCCCATGGATCCCACTTTTCCGCCGGGCTTCACATGGCGACTGGCCTCGTAGATGATGTCGGTAAAGCCCACGATGTCAATGGCCACATCAAACTTCTTGCCGTTCAGCACCGCGTCCACATCCTCCACGGAGGAGTTGATGGTGTGCTCCGTTTTTGCAATACGCTTGGACATCTCCAGCCGCTCTTGGATCCTGTCGATCTGCGTGACATGGCCGCCCCGCAGGCCACAGAACAGGGACAGCGCCATGCCCATAGGGCCGGAGCCATAGATCAGGATCTCTGTTCCCTCGGTCACGCCGAAGTTCTTGGCGGCAGAGTGGCTCTCTGCCAGGGACAGCAGCACGCCCGCGTCAATATAGCTCATGGTATTAGGGAATTTATGCTGCTTGACCCAGGGGAAGTCCTTCTCCGCAAAACCGTCCTCCAGCATGGCCTGGTTGTCGCTGACCATGCCGTACTCCGCCATGCTGCCGTGGGTCTTGGTGTAGCCGTTGCCAACATCCGGGTAGAGATTGGGATGGAGCCACCGCTCTCCCACGTGGATGTGGCGGACCTTTTTGCCCACGGCCACCACCTCGCCGGCACCCTCGTGGCCCAGCACTGTG
This sequence comes from Oscillibacter sp. KLE 1745, assembly GCF_000469445.2. NCBI lineage: Bacteria > Bacillati > Bacillota > Clostridia > Eubacteriales > Oscillospiraceae > Oscillibacter > Oscillibacter sp. KLE 1745. The sequence goes on from NZ_KI271772.1 coordinate 17,639, forward strand.
GGATAGATGCTGACGCTGTTGCCCAGGTCGCCGCCGGTGCCGGTGATAATCTGCATATCGGTGCCGTTGCAGAATCCGCAAGCGTGGACCTTCACCAGCGCCTCGTAATCGCCCAGAACCGGCTTGGGAACGTCATCCACCACCCGGATGTCATTGGGTCCCATGACCGCGATTGCCTTCATGTACTCCATATCGCTCACTCCTTATTCTGAAACATCCTGATCTTCGTGCGGGCCAGTTCGATGGTCCCGGCCTTGGCCGCTTGGTACATTTTGTAAATATCCCGGCTGCCCACAGCAGATTCTAAGCCCTCCATAAAAGCCAGCCGCACCTCGGTAGCTACGTTAATCTTACGGATGCCCAGGGAGATGGCCTTTTTGATCATCTCCTCCGGAATACCGGAGCCTCCATGGAGCACCAGGGGCGGCGCCCCCAGCTTCCGGCAGGCCTCCAGCCGGCCGAAGTCCAAATTGGGCGTTCCCTTGTAGATGCCGTGGGCGTTGCCGATGCCGACAGCCAGTGCATCGCAATCTACCACCGCAATAAAGCGCTTCACCTCATCTAGGTCCACCAGATTTGTGTTGCTGTGGGAAATCCCGTCCTCCACACCGGAGATGGCGCCCAGCTCGCATTCCACAGACACGCCCACGGCGTGAGCGGCACGTACCACCGCCTGGCTCTCCCGGACATTTTCCTCAAAGGGAAAGTGGGAACCGTCGTACATGACAGAGGTAAATCCAGCCCGCAGGCAGGCGATGACCTGTTCGTAGCTTTCGCTATGGTCCAGATGCATGACCACCGGCACGCTGCTGCTCTCCGCGATCCGCCGCACCACATCCGGCAAATGCCGCAGGCCACCGGCGTTGATGGCCCCCTGGCCGATGGTCAGGATGACCGGGCAGTTCTCAACCTCGGCGGCCTCCATGATCGCCTCCGGAATTTCGATGTTGTCGATGTTGAAGCCCGGAATGGCGGTGTTGGTCCGCTCGGCGATCTCCAGGACTTCCTTCAGTGTTGCCAAAGACATATGCTCACTCCTCCATCTTTCGTAAGGTCTCTTTCAGTGTCGGCTCCGCCGCCAGTCCGCCCAGGCCCTGACAGGTCAGGCCGGAAAAGGCGTTGCAGAACCGCAGTGTATAGTCCAGGTTCCATCTCTGCGCCAGGCAGTACAGAAACGCGCCATGAAAATTGTCGCCCGCACCGGTGGTATCCACGACGGATACCCGCACAGGCTCCGCGTAGTGGAACGTGCCGCCTGCATAGGCCACCGAACCCTTGTCGCCCATGGTGACGCAGCTGATGCGGACGCCCCTCTCCGCATAATAGAGGCAGGCATCCTCCGGGGAACAGCCTAGGACCTTGGCCACCGTCTTGTCATCTGGGATAAACACATCCACATAGGGCAGCATTCGATCCGTGGCCTCTCGGGAGAGGTTGCCGCCGTCCACAGAAACCAGGGCGCCGGTATTCCGCTTGCAGTAAGCGGCCAGCTCGCCACAGAAATGCTCCTCCAGACCGCCCAAGTGGATCATCTTCGCGTCAGCCAGGACGTTTTTGTCCAGCATATCCAATGTTAGTTGCCGGATACACCCGCCGAAATGGGTGATGCAGCGCTTTCCACTTGCTTCCACTTGGATCGTACTGAAAGGAGAATCCGTCCCCGGTACCCGGATCAGATCCACATAGGGAAGCTGTCTTTCCGCGATATTGGAGGCGATAAAGTCCGTGACATCCGAAGGATCTCCCACCACCGTGATCAGTCCCGCGCTGCCTCCCAGTTTCTGAAACGCGGAAGCCGCCACAGAGGCCACCCCGCCGCAGGCATGGACCACTGCTGAAGCCGCGATGCGCTGGTCAGAGGCCGGCGGTGCCTCTACCATCAGGAGCGTGTCTTTCGTCGCGGAACCGATAAAAAGGCAATCCAGCATTTTGAAACTTCCTCCCTCAAAATCTAACATCAATTTAGCATTTTGCCCCATTTCCCGCAACCTGCTTTTCATTCACAATTTTACGATTTCCATTAAACATTATCCAATGGCCTCTGTCAGCCCCCTTGGAAAAAGAGCGAACCTGCCGCCCTACCCCAAACCCTGACCCAGATTAGAATCGGAGCAGGCAGCAGGCGGTGGAACCAATGGAGCAGACAGAAAATGATTTTGAGTCAAAGGGTGCGGAAAGGACGGGATAGCCCGTTCTTTCTGCGCCTAACATATCTTCACACGCAGAAGCTCGCTGATTCGAGTCCAGTAGTCTTTGCCAAAAAGAACCTGATTTCACGAGAAATCAGGTTCTTTTCTTTGCTTTTTGCGTATTTGCAGTGCCCCAATTTTTTTGGTGTTCTTTGATTGACTACAGAAATACCACAGACAGGAAAACTCCCGCATCCGCGGGAGTTTCTTTTTTCGCTTTCATGGCGGCAATCAGAACTCTCAGCTTCTCCTCGCACTCTTCCGGGATATGGCCGTAGACATTCCGGGAGCTCTGCTTGCCGTCCGGCCCTCCGGGTGAATACCGCCCTTCCCAGAGGTGATCGCCGATCTGATTGCCGCTGCCGGGCTTTCGCCGCTTTGCCATGGTATCAGCCCCTTTCCGAAGATCTCGGTCATGAAGGTGTCCATCACCTGGGCCGCCTGCCGCTGTATATCGTCGGTGACGTTGGCGTAGGTGTCCAAGGGGAAGCTGGCCTTGGTGTGGCCCAGGATGCCGGAGAGGGTCTTGGCATCCACGCCGATGGCCAGAGCAATCGGCTCCGCTTTCCAATTAACAATAAAAAATCGGAGTACCCCGAAGGATACTCCAATCATCCGCGTATCATGAAACGGCCCGTGAAAGCCGGTAATACCGGTGCTTTACAAGCAGCAGACAAGTCACTTTTATCTGAGATGGTCCGGTCAAGATGATTCTGATCCTCAAAATGGGTCTTGTCGAAGCCTATCAACAAAAGATCGTCAAAGTCTCCGGGCTTTTCTTGGAACTTTGGAATGATGGGGATTTTCGACTTTCCGTTACCGGGAAACTGATTGTGAAGCAGCGTCTGACTGGTTCGGTAATTGTAGTTTTCTTCGGTCGTAAATAGGCCTCCTGTATGAAGCAAGCACCAAGTCCTCCTACATACAGGCTCCCGATTGGAAAAGTTATACAGTTTCGCGCCGCAACATGAGCAATTTTAAATCCGCAATAAAAAGACGGAGTATCACGAAAGAATCTGTAATTATTCAAAGTAGGAATACTTTTCAGAATTCGCATCTGAGTTTTATGCAGTGCAGAACCTTACCACCCCTTCATGGTCATGCCACCCCGGGACCGGGTTTGTTCTTCTTCATGATTGTCTGGCTGATGGCCAAGAGCAATCCGCAGCTTCTGGAGCTCTTGCATCCGCTTGCAGTCGATGTGCAGCCTCGGCTGTGCAGTCGCGGCAGCCGCATTGTGCTGGAAGATATAGCTCATGTGGCAGAGTAGACGGGACACTGTGAACGGCAGTTTCTGGCGTTCCAGAACATATCGAGCATGGGGATGGCCATACGAATCCGCCATCCGGAAGCAGTTTCGGGTCGCTTCTTCATCTTTGGGGATGCCGCTTCCCGTGAGGCACAGCTTCCTCAGCAGACATCTGGCCCAAGGATGGTTCTGATCGGCTGCGCGGCGGAGATACTCTGCTGCCTCGGCTGCATCCTTCTCACCCATATGCCGCTTCATAGACTTCAGAAGATATTAGTAGAACTTCTTTCCTTTGACATTACCCATCTGCTGAGACAGCTTCCAAATCATCCGCTTCACCCGGGTAAGCTCATACACCTTCTCCCCCATCTGCTGGGATAACTCCAGCATGACTTTCCGGCTTTCACGAACCAGTTCATCCCGCGGGACAAGCTTCTGTTCGTAGATGTGAAATACCTCTTACTAGAAGATGTTGTTGGTGAGTCGGGACTTCAACTGTATTATAATGGGTTATATTCTTGATAATACTTCTTTTGTAAACTCAAGAACTTTGTCATCTTCTTTTTATTCTTTCTCCCGGTCTTAGGAAGTTGCAATTGCACCGAAACCTTTTTCGTTTTATTGAAATTTTTTTCGTTTTCAAAACATTGCTTTACCACCACGAGACTGCTAATTTAAATTTATACAAAACCACCACAATGCGCAGCAAAAGGAGGATTTGATTTGGATATGTCGGACAGCATTTTGCGTTTTGAGAATATCTCAAAAACCTTTCCTGGCGTCAAAGCCCTGAATAATATATCCTTCGAAATCCGCCGTGGAGACGTCCATGTTCTATTGGGAGAAAATGGAGCCGGTAAATCAACTCTTATCAAGATATTAACTGGCGTTTATCAAGCAGACGAAGGCGGCGCAATCTATTTGAATGGGAAATCTGTATATCTTTCAGATCCGATTCACTCCCGAAAACTGGGGATTGGCACCGTCTTTCAGGAAAATAGTCTAATCCCTCATTTAAGTGTTGCGGAAAATATCTTTCTGACCCGTGAACCCCGAAATGCATCAGGATTAATTGATTGGAAACGGATGTATGGTGAGTGTGACCGTTGGATCCGTGAGTTGGGCGTAAACCACATCAATCCGCGAACGCAGGTGAGGCGGCTCTCCGTAGCAGATCAACAAATTGTGGAAATTGTAAAAGTCTTTTCACAGAATCCGTCGATCGTTATTCTGGATGAACCGACCTCTTCTCTTTCAGAAAATGAGATTCAGAATCTTTTCCATATTATTACCACCTTGAAGAAAAAAGGCGTGACTTTTATCTACGTTTCTCATCGCATGGAGGAAATCAAGCAGATTGGTGATCGGGCCACCATATTTAGAGACGGATCACTCACGGGAGAAATTGATGATTGCAAAACCGCCGATATGGATAAAGTCATTAACATGATTGTTGGCCGGACACTGGATGAGAAATTTCCCCGGAGAGAAAGCCATATCGGAAAAGTAGCGCTGGAGGTCTGCGGCATTCAGGTTCCAAACACCATTTATGACATTTCTTTTCAAGTGCATAAGGGGGAAGTGCTCGGTCTCTCCGGACTGGTGGGTTCCGGACGCACCTCTACCGCCAAAGCCATCGTGGGTGCCATTCCCCGTACCGCGGGAGATATTCTGATTGATGGAGAACCCGTCAAAATCCACGCTCCATCAGACGCCATTGCTCACGGGATCGGCTACTTGCCGGAGGACCGCAAATTTGAGGGACTCCTTCTCACCAAGTCCATAAAGGAGAACATCACACTCCCATCGCTCAAGCGCAAATTCCGCAAAGGTTGTATTCTGGATGGCCGCAAAGAGCGGGCGACAGCTGAAGAATTTCGAAAAAAGCTTCGTATCAAAACTCCGAACATCACCCGTCTAAGCAAATTTCTCAGCGGCGGTAATCAGCAAAAGGTGGTCTTCGCCAAATGGCTTTGCTCTGAAGCCAGCATCTATATTTTTGACGAACCTACACGAGGCATCGATATTGGTGCCAAAAGTGAAATCTACCAAATCATAAATGATCTGGTGGCACAGGAAGCCGCTGTCATTGTAATATCCTCCGAACTGCCAGAAATTTTGGGCATCTGTGACCGAATCCTAGTAATGCGGGATGGCCGTATTACCGCAAACATTGCCCGTTGTGACGCCACGCAGGAAAAGATTATGAGTTATTCGATATAGGGAGGAAAGTGCCATGAAACACTTGAAAGATACTTCCGCAGCCGCTCTCAGTCCGCAACGCAAAATACATTTCGACTATCCCTGGCTCTCGGCAGCCGTACCGCTGGTTGTATTGATGATCGTACTCCCTCTGGCAAATCCTCGCTTTCTGACCGTCAGCAATCTCACCAGCGTTCTTCTGCAGGCGGCGGTATATGTCATCATGGCGTTGGGTATGTCTTTCGTACTGATGACAGGCGGAATTGACCTGAGCCAGGGCTCTCTATTGGCTTTGACAGGTGTGGTTGCAGCTTATATCGTGCAAAACCAAGGGTCCGTCCTCCTAGCAATCCTGGCCAGTATTTTGGTCGGTGCCTTAGTAGGCGTTGTCAACGGCAGTGTGATTTCTCGGCTGAGCATCCCTCCATTTATCATGACGTTGAGCACTATGTATCTTTGCCGGGGTCTAACGCTGGTAATTACGCAGGCAAGCCCCATCTCCATTTCTAGCGACACGTTCCGCTGGATCGGAAGCGGCGATTTCCTGGGGATTCCAGTTCCTGTCATAATCTTTGTAACAGCTGCCATTATCGGCCAATTTATTCTCTCCTACACCGCCACGGGCCGCTATATTTTAGCAGTCGGTTCCAATCGGGAGGCCGCCCGTCTTTCCGGCATCAAGACCAGATGGAACGAGTGCAAAGTGTACATCATTTCCGGCATCATGGTAGCCATTGCGGGTGTTGTATATGTAGCTCGTCTGGGTGCCGCGCAGGCAAACGCCGGACAATCCTACGAAATGGAAGCTGTGGCCGCCTCGGTCTTGGGCGGGACGTCTGTTCTGGGCGGAGAAGGAAATATCGTAGGCACCGTTCTAGGTGCTATTGTGGTAGCTATTATCCGAAATGCTATCGTACTGCTGGAAGTCTCCACCTATTATCAGCAGATGATTACCGGTGCGGTTATTTTGCTGGCCGTCATTGTCGACGTGCAACGCAAGGCCCGGGCCGCAAAACGGGTTGATTGATTCTTTCAGATCTCACAAGCTGTAAAATTGCTTTACGGGATAACATCATTTTAAAGGAGGACAACCACATGAAAAGAGGACTTGCGATCTTGTTGACCCTTGCGCTGTGCCTTACCCTGACCGCCTGCGGCGGGACTTCTGCACAGGAAACTTCCGAAGAACAGGAAACTTCCGGAAGCAAAGGAGCTTCCACCCTGACATTCGCTCTGCTCCCCAAAACGCTGTCCAATCCCTACTTCGTTGCCATGAAGGAATTTGCCGAAGCAGCGGCTGCTGAGCTCTCCAATGATAAATATACGATTGAGATCGTTTCTTCCGCTCCGCCTCTGGAGGACGGTGTAAATGAACAGATCACCATGTTCGAATCCTATCTGGAAAGTGGGGTCGATGGTGTTTTAATTGTTCCGTGCGGTACCGCAGAGGTTGTGGATACCATCAAAAAAGCCAACGAGAAAGATGTTCCTGTCATTTGCCTGGATACGAATGCCGATGAGGGCGCCGAGGTAGCAGCCTTTATCGGAACTAACAACTACGACGGCGGCTATTTGGCCGGCGAATGGACGGTTAAAAATGTAAGCGGTCAGGTAGCCATCATCACCGGCACACTAGGCAATCAGTGCCATACCGACCGGACGAACGGCTACTTAGACGGCTTGGGCGACGCCGAAAACATTGAACTGGTAGGAGACGTCCAGCCCTGCAACGGCGACCAGGGAACCGCCATGGGTATTACTGAAAACTTGTTGACCGCGTATCCTGACCTACGATGCATTTATGTTACCAGTGATACCGGAGCCATGGGTGCAGCCACCGCTGTCCAAGCCGCCGGACGGGATGTAAAGGTCATCGGCTTTGACGGTTCGCCTGATGGTGCCCAGTCCATTCTGGACGGCGGCATGACTGCCACTGTCGCTCAAACTCCCGGCATTATGGCTGAGGAAGGCGTCAAAGCTCTGTATGAACTTATCGTCAACGGAACCGCTTCTGAGGATCAGTATACCGCCTGCACGATGGTCACCGCAGAAAATGCCGAAGACTATCTGACGTGGCACTGATATAGTCCTCCTTAATCAAGCAATCAGAGCACCAGCCGTACAAGGGGGCGGCTTGTTGAACCAAGCCGCCCCTTCACATCTTTTCTCTTCAATCCATTATTTTTCTTTGCTTCTTTTTCGCCCACCTCCTATACTGGAAACTGATATGACACTGCTGCATTTACAGAAAACTGGAGGTCCTTATGGCGAAAAAAATCACCCTCAAAGAATTGGCTGCAATGACAGGGACGTCTGTCTCCACAGTATCCAAAGCCCTAAATCAAAGTACAGAAATATCCGAGAGCACACGCCGACGAATTGTCGAGGTGGCCCGAGCCAGCCACTATCAATTTGGGAAGCAAAGTCTGCCGGAAGAGCGGCAGAAAATCGTGGGATTTTTGGTACCGGATGTCTCCAATCCATACTTTGCCCGTCTCTGGCGAGGTGTAGAAGATATCGCTAAAGCTCACGACTATTCTGTAGTAGCCTGCCACACCGGAGAAAACTCAGAGCTCGAGGTCGAGCAGCTGATGCGCATTCAAAGATTGGATGTGGCAGGACTATTAGCTGTCCCGGTACGAGAGGAAAACTTTCATAATATTCAAATCCCCTTTCTCTTTTTATCTCGCTGCGGCGCTTCATATAACTCTGTAAGCTATGTCATAAACAATGATTTTCGCGGTGCATACCTGGCCGCCAATTATCTTTTAGGACAGGGCAAAAACAGCATTTTTTTCCTAAGTGGCCCAGAACGAATCTCCGTAGCCACCAGTCGGACGCAGGGACTGCAAACTGCTTTCCGGGAGAAAAACCTTCCGTTTTTGAAGAGCCGTATCTTATATGACAATCTAACATTTAAAGATGGTTACCGGGCACTGGGAAGGATTCTGCGGGTTCAGCGCCCTCCTTTTGGTATCTTTTGCTCATCAGATATCGTAGCCATTGGAGCACTCAGTGCCGCCCGTGACAGCGGATACAAAATCCCTGAGGAAATCAGCATCGTGGGATACGATAATATTGCCAACGACCAATATCTGGATTATCCGTTGACTACTATCGCACAGGCAGACTATCAAATTGGTTCTCATGGCATGAAAGTTTTGGTGGAGATGATTACATCAAAAGAACCATACCATCAGGTCAATCAAATTATGTTTGAACCGGAACTGATTATCCGGAAAACATAACCGGGGGAACTCCCCTCAAAGGAGGATCACGTATGAGTGAAAAAGTGAGAGCAGCCGTGACCGTAGCCAGCGGTCAAATTGCCATCCAAGAATTTGACATGCCGTCCCTAGGTAAAGGAGCCGCCATCTGTAAAGTCCTGATGGCTGGTGTCTGCGGCACGGATAAACATACATACAGCGGCGAAACTGTACAATACAAAGGAACGCCGGATGAATTTTCCATTCCTTTCCCGATTATTCAGGGGCATGAACTTGTCATGGAAATTGTTGCTATTGACGAAGAGGGAGCCAGAAACCTCTCCTTTGACGGGGATTATCTGCAAGTCGGCGACTGTGTCACTATCTGTCCGGATGTGGTATGCGGAACATGCTGGTACTGCAAAAATATTCCCAGCTATCCCTGGTGTGAGAAAGCGCAGTTTCACTATGGACACAACCGCTCCAGCAACTCAGAAAAACACCTTTACGGCGGATTTTCTCAATACATGTATATCGAACCCGGAGCCCGGCTTTATAAGGTGCCGGACGGGCTTCCCAATGAGCTGGCCTGTTTTACTGAGGTCATGTGTGTAACTTATACGCTGGAAAAAGCCCGGGAATTCAGCGGCTTTTCCCTGGAGGGATTTAATTTTGGAGACAGCCTGGTCATTCAGGGCTCCGGTCCTCTTGGTATCGCACACATCGCCATGGCCAGAATGATGGGTGCTGGAAAAATCATTGCCACCGATATCTCTGACTACAAACTGGATATTGCCAAAGCCTTTGGCGCCGATGTGGTCCTGAATGTGGAAAACAGCACCCCCCAGGAGCGGATCGCCCGTATCAAAGCAGAAACCAACGGACGGGGCGCTGACATTGTGGTTGAATGCGTTGGACGTCCTGAAGTCTTCCCCGAGGGATTGAAATACCTGCGTAAAGCCGGTATGTACCTGGAACCCGGCAACTTTGTGGATTGCGGCAGCACAACTATCAATGTCCACGAGATCTGTGCCAATAACCTGCGTATCATCGGCATGAACAACCACACGCACACCAAATATAAAACCGTTATGGAAATGATGCTGCGCACCAAAAATCAATTCCCATGGCATCGCTTTTTCAGTCACAGATATCCGCTTTCCGCGACGGAGGAGGCCATCAAAACCAGTATGACAAAGGAGAGTATGAAGGTTTTGATCGATCCCTGGATGGACGATTCGCAGTTTTGCGCGGACTGATGGATTTCAGAATAGCATTCCAAAGGAGGTCGAACAAAATTGGAATCAAAAGTCAAGGCAGCAGTCTTGGTTAAGCCTGGTCATGTAGAAATCCGTGAATTTGACATGCCTGCACTGGGTAAGGGCTCTGCTATTTGCAAAGTTCTGATGGCCGGTGTCTGCGGCACGGATAAGCACAGCTATCGTGGAGAAACTGTTCAATACAAAGGGACTGAAAACGAGATTGATCTGCCCTTTCCTATTATTCAAGGTCATGAGATCGCTATGGAAATCGTGGCCATTGATGAAGAGGGGGCCAGAAATCTCTCCTTTGATGGGGATTATCTGCAAGTTGGAGACCGAGTCACCATCTGTCCGGATGTGGTATGTGGGAACTGTTGGTACTGCAAGAACATTCCCAATTATCCCTGGTGTGAACATCTGCAGTTCAGTTATGGAAACATGCGCTCCTGTGATGACGGGAACCATCTCTATGGCGGCTTTTCCCAATACCTCTATATTGAACCCGGAACACGCGTTTACAAGATTCCCGACGGACTTCCCAATGAGCTGGCCTGTTTCACTGAAGTCATGTGCGTAACTTATACGCTGGAAAAAGCCCGGGAATTCAGCGGCTTTTCCCTGGAGGGATTTAATTTTGGAGACAGCCTGGTCATTCAGGGCTCCGGCCCTCTTGGCATCGCGCACATTGCTATGGCCAGAATGATGGGTGCCGGGAAAATCATTGCCACCGATATTTCCGACTACAAACTGGATATTGCCAAAGCTTTTGGCGCCGATGTGGTCCTGAATACGGAAAATACCACCCCCGAGGAGCGGATCGCCCGTATCAAAGCAGAAACCAACGGACGGGGCGCTGACATTGTGGTTGAATGCGTTGGACGTCCTGAAGTCTTCCCCGAGGGATTGAAATACCTGCGTAAAGCCGGTATGTACCTGGAACCCGGCAACTTTGTGGATTGCGGAGGCACCGATATAAATGTCCATGAAATCTGTGCCAATAACCTGCGCATCATCGGTATGACAAACCATACGCATACTGGCTATAAAACCGTTATGGAAATGATGCTGCGCGCTAAAAATCAATTTCCATGGGAGAGGCTCTTCAGTCACAAATATCCTCTTTCCGCAGCGGAACAGGCCATTCAAACCAGCATGACAAAGGAGAGTATGAAAGTTTTGATCGATCCCTGGGTAGATTAAGCACGCCAAAACGTTCAAGCTCTCTTTGTCTTCTTTTCTCCTGGCAGCACCGCTGTATACAGCGGTGCTGCCCATTTTTACAACTTCCATATAGAGGAGGATTTCTCATGAGGCTGGCCATCAAAACCTGTACACTGGATATGCCATTTCCCGACATGCTGGACTTTTGCTGTACGCACCACGTATCAGCGGTGGAGATCGGGACAGGTAATTGGTCCAATGCTCCGCACATTGACTTGGAGGCTCTGGTAACTTCCAACTCCGCCCGTATCAAGTGGCACGATGAAATCCGCCGCAGGGGGCTGTCGCTCTGCGCTCTGAATTGTTCTGGGAATCCGCTGGCCTATACTCGTGATTGGCAGGTTACAGAGAAAACCTTCCAGCTGGCTGAGTATCTGGGCGTAAAAAAGGTTATTATGATGAGCGGACTTCCTGCTGGCTGCCCTGGGGATCAAACCCCTGTCTGGATCACGACTTCCTGGCCTCCCGAAACACCAGGTATTTTGGAATACCAATGGAATGAAGTTGCAATTCCAAAATGGACACTGCTAGCAGATATGGCCAGAAATCGCGGAATCGAACAAATCGCACTGGAAAATCACGGAATGCAGCTGGTATATAATCCGGAAACGCTTTTGCGTCTCCGTACAGCCATAGGCCCAATCATCGGTATGAATCTGGATCCTTCGCATCTTTTCTGGATGGGAGGAGACCCCATAGAAGCCGCTCGCGTATTGGGAGCAGAAGGCGCTTTGTACCACATTCACGCCAAGGATGCCCGCAGAGAACGCAGAGCATACGGGCCCAACGGCATGTTGGACACAAAACCGATCGATTGTTTCCGAGACCGGTCCTGGAACTATGTGGCTGTAGGGGCAGGCCACAGCCTGCAATGGTGGATCGAATTTTTCTCTGTTGTCCGCATGTATGGCTACAATGGTGACGTAGCGCTAGAGATGGAAGATTTGACCATGCCTATGCTGGATGGACATTTACTGTCTTTAGGCACGCTCCAATCTGCTGTTCCCGAATTTTCAAAAACGGATCCTCTTAAACCAATGCAATAGAGCAGCTTTCTCTCTTGTCAGTAATTTTATCTTCACGTAAGCTTTTCGTACCGACTCCTTAAAGGTACCAAACGGCATGTAGAGGTCATCAGCGTCTGTGTTTTCGATTGCAAGCTACGATCACGACAGCAAGTTGATTTCTTTCGGAAAGCATCCTAAACCGTCCGATGAAATTAAGCCGCTCGCAGCTAAGCCAAACTCTTCTCTTCCTCCAATTTCTATTGGCTTTTTGGTAACATGATCCTTTAAATATAGCAAGTCCGAATATAGTGTGCGATGTACTGGGACCATAAGCCGTCTATACGTTATGTCATCTATTTCTCCGTCTAATATACCCTCCAAAAGGCGGAGCAGAAAATCTATCTTGTCGTTTTCCTCAATCCGATTGATAATGTTTAGAACAAGCACACCCTCTCTATTAAATTTTTCTTTCCCGAGCAGCTGAGTGTACTGTTCTCGTTTTTCCTTTGGAATATTTCCAAGCCCTATACAGTAACGCTCGAATTGGCAGCTTGCAGCCCCTGGCGGGGTTCACTAGGATCAGCCGCTCCGCCAAGTTGTTCAGTAAAGTATGGATACTGTGGACCACCCGGACGCTCAGGTCTTTGTTTTTCAGCTGAATATGCTGGTACCGCTGTACCCGCCCGTTCTTCTGGAGATCGTTGTAGAACTTCTGGATCTGAACCGTGGTGAGCTTGTCCAGCTTGATGTCCTCCAGTTCGGGGATGATGTAGTTATTGATATAGTTCAATAATAGTCCTTGATGTTTTCCCGAAGCCGGGGCTCGGCATAGACCTCGTGCCACATCAGCACCCAGCTTTTTACCGTATGGGTGCCGCTGCGGTTCATGTCCAGCCGCTGGCTGTCCGCGATGGCCTTTTTCAGCTTTTCCTTGACCTCTGCTTGGGTTTTACCCAGCACATTCTTAATTTTCTGCTTCCCAGTCGCTGGGTCATAGAAGGCCGTGTAGACCCCCTCCCACCAGCCATCCTTCCATTTGCGGATACTGCACTCGCCATTGGCGCGTTTCTTCCCCATCCATCATCTCTCCTTTCCTGCCAGCTCACCGACTTGCTGTTCGTCCTCGTTTTCAAAGTTGTACGGGGTGGTTGGTCTGCCTGCAATTCTTGCTGGATGCCCTGAGCCAGGCGGTAGCCAGATATGAAGCTGTTCAGGCAGGCTTCCTCCCGCAGAGCATCTTCCAGATCCGCCATCTTCAGGAGCAGCTTCCGCTCCGGCTCATCCAGCAAACGGGTAAGCTGCCTGTGTGTCCGTTCAATCTTCCTGTCCAGATACTCCGCCCTGCAGGATGTCGTCTCGAACCTGTAAGAGGGCTTTCATATAATCACGCATCATGAATCGCCTCCTATCAGCGGCACACAATACTATGCCCTGACCTCAATAGCCGCTCCAACCGGACAGAGTTATCAATTTGTTAGCAAATTCAGGACCGCTTCCGAAAATTCGGAAGCGGTCCTGAACTTTACACTCACGTATGAAGTCTCGGTGATAGATGCTGCTGTTGCTCCATAATCCGTCGATGCACAGGGATCATGAGTCTTTCCATTCGGGCAGACAGATAAGTCTGGTAAAACTGTCGCTGCAGTTCATCCAGGAAAGGAACTTCTCTGATGAAAGCCTGCATCTCGTCCAGATGGAATCGCGGCATCATGCGCATGACCGCCGCATTGCAGTCCTTGTTTTCAGCCGCCATCAAGAAATCATAGTAGTTGATTTTCCGGTCATTCTGCTTGATAGCCGAAGTCGGAAAGCGGTAAATCCGGGCGTTCAGTTCATCCTGATTTGACAAGACTGCCCGCCTCACCTGGACATCTGCCAGGGACAGCAGACAGCTACCGCAATCATAGACCGGGGCCAACGTTGCGGACTGGGTGTCATCATTGTGATACAGGAACCTCCAGTTCCCGTTGTGCGGGTCAAAGGTTCCCAGAAGCGCGTCCACCACAAAGACATTCCAAAAGTGTTGCAGCGCTTCCACTGGATTCACGTACTACTGCTTTTCAATGGTATCCAGAATGTCCTCCAACTCCGTTCCGGTGCCGCCGTGTCCAGAATCCATAGCGATATTCTTGATGGAACAGATGCCAAACAGCTCTCTTCCGTCTGCGGTAAAATTGTTGCAGGCACAGACGATTCTCGCCCCCACATCATAGGTCCCCAGGATGGTTTCTTGTGCAGGGATTCCAACCATGTTGAATATAGTACTGGCAAGATACGGCTATTCGTGTAGGACAGCTCCGTCCTCTTCCCTGACCGGAAAGGGGAAATTCCAGTATACATCGCTCGCCCTGATATTCGGTTGCGATTTTCTTCCCGTTGGCACCGTTATAAGCTCTTCCGGGCACACGCTTGCAGTTTGTAAAATCAGGCACTTCATTTACCCACAGAAACTTCTGACGCAGATAATTGGCATGCTCATGTGTGATCGCGCCATCGTTGATCTCCGCGATGTTGATGCTTCTGTACAGTTCTTCCCACAAACAGTCCCGCAGAGAGGAACCCTCCGCAAAGCCTTCTTTGTATGCGTCCAGATCATGCTGAAAATAAGGTTGGAGCCTATAATTCCCAGGAGCATTCCCACGGGGCTTCTGTCGACTCCCTGCCTGCCCCCGTTGAGGGGATATGCTTTTGTGCCGACATATCTTTCATGGAAGCGCCCTTCTCTTTGGATTTGTATGTTGTATTTTACCACATTACCTCTCGTAGGTGTGAAACAGCTCCTGTTGAAAGTTCCCATTGGTGAGTTGAGACTTGATCTGCCGGATGCTATTCCAGTCGAGAGGCGGCGTTTATATATCATTCCCAAAACTAACGTTTCCACTTCAGGTGGACTTTGGCATGACGTGCTATTGGATCGAAGATCGTGGACCATTCTCTTATGGCAAGGCGGTCACCGCATTTTTTAGCAGCGAATCATTGGCAGACAACATTGGGGACGAGCTTTGGCCGATGCAGGAGCTGGAAGTTTATCTTCAGTTGTCCGGTTATGCACCTCCAACCCTATGTCCATGGTCGGCACTACGAGGCAACGCCCCAACTTCTCCGGTATACAGACGCGGAAAAAAACGTAGACTGCGCCATCCACTATAGCCTGTGTTCCGGGAAGGCGTTGATGCAGTTCTCGTAGAGCAGTACACATTTCAGAATATCTGGTCATTCCTGTACATCGAGCTATGCAGAGCCGTCCAGGCAGGCAACGCACTGTGGGAGTGTCGGCTATGTGGCAGGCGGCTTCTACATAAGTAGGGGGGAGAAATTTCTATACTATGAGCGGATTGCATCTGGCGAGAGCGAAAAGGCCTGCCAGGAAGTGGGCGCCAGAGCCAGTTTCGAGCATAATCTTCAGAGCGATGAGGTGTGGAAACTCTGCAAATGGGCATACAAAAATATTACGCCCGCCTCATGAAGGGCAGTATCACATGGGAAGCATTCAACAACGGGATTGCTCAGCGAGACTTTTTGATTGAACTAATGCGGGTTGTAGAGTCCGCAGAAGCGTGGGTGCACATTCTAGAGAAGTTCTAGAGGATCTGAAACAGGCTTTGAACCAGACGCAAATTGAGAGGCATATTGAGAACATTCATGCAGATGAAATATATACGTCAGAGGGCCAAGGCCCTCTGACGCACTCTATAGGGAGAATACTGGAAAGTCACTGTTATGCCGCGTATCCCCATAGTATTCCCAGATTATCAGATAGTTTCAGCGGGTATATCGTGTGCATCTATCGTTGTACAGAGATTTCCCTTTCTAACGCACAGATCAGAGCACTGTTAGACAATCTCGTACTGAGAAATATCCACATCTGCGAAAGAGACCCGTGTATAAGAGGCAGGCTTCGGAACCGGATAGGTGCAGTCGAAGCCCATCTTTGAGAGGACATTCCCTCCATTGGCCACCGGGTTCAATTCGTGGCCGAACGCGTTCGGAATGATAACGATGTCCTTAGCTGGGTCACACCGGGTCACCAGGGCACGTTCCACATCCTCTGCATCATAAATATCGATGTCACTGTTGACCACGGTGACCATCTGCAGATCAGAGAACGCCGCAAAAGCCGCCATAATGGCGTTTTTTGCCATTCCATTGTTAGGCGGATCCATCTGCACCACCACATGATAGTGACTGCCGCCATGCGTCATGTAGATATTCTTCAGTCCCTTTACCTGTTTACTGATGGTCTGGAACAGGTTTGCTTCGATGCCCAGGCCCTGGCCATTCCAGACTTCGCGACCGGGATGCAGCATATGGATAACAGGTTCTTTCTGAAGACTGATGGCTTTGACTTTCACAACCCAGCGGTCCGCGCGGGTGGCGTAATAGCCGCTGACCTCGCCGAAGGGCCCCTCTGGCTCGCGGACATTCGGCAGGATCTCCGCCTCCAGGATCATCTGGGCATCCGCGATGCCCTCCACATCCACCGTCCGGCTCTTGCACAGGCGTGCTGGCTCTCCCAGCAGATAGGATGCTACCGCTAACTCATCCACATCGATGGGTGCCGCAGAGCTGGGAGTAGTCGCTGCAACAAAGAACGCAGGATGCGCTCCGTTGTTGATAGTGATCTCCAGCGGTTCACCTCGGGCCTCCGCCCGCTCATAGTAGTCCCGCAGGTGACGGCCCATGTCCAGCAACAGCCCCATTCGGTCTTGCCCGGTGACCATCAACCGATGGATAGATGCATTTCGCACACCAGTATCTGGGTCCTTTGCGATGATGATGCAGTTGGAAAAATAAGGACCACCGTCCAACAGCGCATGGGTGGGGACCGGAATCTTGCTCAGATCCGGCTTTGGCATCCATACAGCCTGTGCAGGTGCACCCTCAACGATCACCGGTGCCACCGGATTCTGCCGCAGAGAAGCCACTGCTTCGGCAAACAGGCCGGAGAGCTGATCTACAGGCCGGTCGAAAATGGCAGCCACATTCTGGCGATTCCACCACATACCGGTGGTGACCGGATAGTCGTAGCCTTTTACACGGTCAAATACCAAAGCTTTGCCTCCGTCCAGTTTGGCGCAGACACCAGAAAGTTCATGTACGGCATCCACCGGGGTCTTCACATGGGTTAACCGACCAGCATTTTCCATCTTTTTCAGACAATCTTTCAGGTCCATTGGACTCCTCCATTCAATATTCTTCTCCCGTCCAGGGGCGGAAACAATCAGGTGTCAAGCCAAACTGCATTAGGGCCTTCCCCACTACATGATCCACCTGGTCTTCCATTCCTGCCGGGTGGTTGTAAAACGTCAGCATCGGCGGCATGATGGCACAGCCAGCCTCTGCAGCCGCAGTTATATTGCGCAGGTGAATCAGGCTCAGTGGCGTCTCCCGCGGCATCAGCACCACGCGGCGGTTCTCTTTCAGGCAGACATCTGCCGCACGGACCAGCAAGTTGTCCGAATAACCATGTGCGATGGCCGCCAGGGTCTTCATGCTGCACGGTGCTATGATCATACCATCCGTATAGAAGGATCCACTTGCAATTTTGGCTGCTAGATTCTCTGGCTCATAACAATGATTCGCCAAGGCCTTGACTCTCTCCGCCTCAATTCCGCACTCCAGGCGAAAATTCTGTTCCGCCATCCGGGATACTACTAGGTATGTCTCGACTTCTGACATCTCCCGTAGCAGTTCCAATAACCGCCAGCCAATACGAACACCGTCTGCAGCACTGATGCCAACGATCAGTTTTTTCATAGTTGTCTCCTCGTATAATAGATTTACGGTTTGGAT
>NZ_KI271773.1:0-2399 GCF_000469445.2 Oscillibacter sp. KLE 1745
CGCCTTGGCCGCCTCGGCGGAAGCCGCCGTGGTGCCCACTGCCTTGCCGGCTGCCAGCGTCTTGGCGGTGATGGTGTCGATGGCTGCCTTCACCTCTGGGTCCGTGGTCTTGCCGGGTACACCGTAGGACTGGGACAGGTCCATGGGTCCGATGAAGATGACATCGATGCCGTCCACCTTCAGGACCTCGTCCAGATTCTCCACACAGGTCTTGGTCTCACAGTGGGAGACGATCATCGTGTTGGCATTGGCGGTGTCGATATACTCCTGCACGCCGCAGGTGCCGTAGTCACAAGCCCGCACGCTGGGGGACAGGCCCCGCACGCCCAGGGGGGTATACTTCACATAGGACACCAGGTTCCGGGCCTGCTCCGGGGTATCTACATTGGGCACCTGCACGCCCGCATATCCCAGGTCCAGATTCTGCAGGATCTCCACCTGCTGGTTCTCCCGAACCCGCACAATGGGCGTGATGCCGGCCGCGTCCGCTGCCCGGACGATGTTGCTCAGCTGTTCCCGGTCCACCGCCACATGCTCTGTATCCAGTACGAAGAAGTCGAACCCCGCCAGGGCCAGCAGCTCCGGAACCGCAGGGTCCGTCAGCTTCACAAAGGTGCCGATGGCACTTTCCCCATTTTGGATCTTCTTTTTCAAAAGATTTTCGCGCATAACAACATCCCTTTGATTCAGAATTTTCTGCCGTTTAATATAGCAAAACACGTGCCACATCTGTCCATATCACAGAACCGGCGTTTTTTTTGGACAAATGCCAAATACCCGCGTTTTCTTTTTGTGCGTTCAGACAAAACAAATCGTGAGCTTTTGGCTTTCGTCAAACCGTTTTAGCCAGATGTACTCCCTTCTTGCCCTTGTGTGCGTATGCGCATTTTCATATCCGTTGCTGATTTGCGTACGCTTTTCCCGCCCCCCTCCTTTCGGCTGAAAAAACTCCCGGCAGGGGGCGCGGCTGTCAGGCCGCTCCCCTGCCGGGAGCTGCATCCGTGTCAGGCTGCCGGAATGGTGCCTGTCACACTCCTACTTCTCTTTATGCCCTTGCATCTTGCGGACAATGGTGGAGGGATCCACTCCCAGAGCCGCAGCGGCCTTGCGGACAGAGCCGCACTGGTCGATGGCATGCTGGATAGCAGCCAACTCCACCCGTTCCACTGTCACCTTCAGCGGCAGGATCTCCCGCATGCCCACGGCGGCGGGTTCCCCGTTCTCCGACCAGAATTTCTTGGGAAGATTTTCCCGCCGAATCTCATCTCCCGGAGTGGTGATCACCAGGTTCTCCAGCACATTTTCCAGCTCCCGGACGTTACCAGGCCAGGGATAGTTTTCAAACGCGTCGATGGTGTCGGAGAAAATCGTCTTCTGGGTGTGATACTTCTGATTCACCACCGTCAGAAAGTGGTTGAGCAGCGGTACGATGTCCTCCTTCCGCTCCCGCAGGGGCGGAATCTGGACACTGACCACATTCAGACGGTAGTACAGATCCTCCCGGAATTGTCCCTCCCGAACCATCTGCTCCAGATTCTTGTTGGTGGCCGCGATGACCCGGACGTTGATATCGATGGGCTCGGTGCCCCCCACGCGGGTGACCTTCCGCTGCTGGAGCACCCGCAGCAGCTTCACCTGCATGTGCAGCGGAAGATCGCCGATCTCATCCAGAAAGACCGTGCCGCCGTTCGCCGCCTCGAAGAGGCCCTTGTGTCCCCTGTTGTCCGCCCCGGTGAATGCGCCCTTCTCATACCCGAACAGCTCGGACTCGATCAGATTCTCCGGAATGGCCCCGCAGTTGACCTGGAGATATGGCATATCCTTTCTGGGACTATTGTTGACCAGAAGCTCGGACACCAGCTCCTTGCCCGTTCCGGACTCCCCAAGGATCAGGACCGTGGCGCCGTCAAAGGTCGCTACACGCTGGGCGAGTTCAACGACCTTTCGGAACGACTCGCTATTTGCAATAATGGTCCCAACGCCCAAACGGATCTTCATATCTTCCAGCTGCTTGTTTTGCCTGCGTATAATTTCTTCTTTATCCCGGAGGCTGGCCTGCATATTGTTCAGAGATGTGATATCCCGCACATTGTTGAATATGTAGCGCACTTCCCCATTTTCACCGAAGATCGGCGTGGCCGTGGCCAGGACCGTCAACTGCGTATTATAGTTGTAGCAAACCTTGGAGGTCTGCCGCTTCTGCTCAATGGCCTCAAGGCACACAGAGTCGGAAAAGATCTTTTTCTCCAGCAGCTCCTCCGTGCTCTTTCCCATCAGGTCCTCTTTGGTCACCCCCAGTAAAGACGCATTGGCGGAGTTGGCAAAGAGAATCCTGCCGTTCCCATCCGTAATCCATATCCCATCATAAGAGGACTCCAGCATCTCAATCAAGCTCTTCG
>NZ_KI271774.1:0-3658 GCF_000469445.2 Oscillibacter sp. KLE 1745
GGCCGCCAGCAGCAGCGCCAGCTCGTCATACCGCCGCGCCTCCTTCTGGCTGTCAAATTCCAGAATGTTTCCCGCCGCCGTGATCCGGGCGGCCTTCCGGTTGTGGTATTTGGATGCCGCCCGCCGCGGCATCTCTTCTTCATCGTCCGACAGGGCAGGGGAGGGGGGCCGGCTCCTGCCGTTGTTCCTCCGCTGCCGCGCCATGATCTGGTTCGCCGCCTGAGCCTGCGCCCACGGCGGAAGGTCTTCGATTCTCATACACGCACCTTATTCCGTTTTCAATTTAGTAGTCTTCAAACATGGAAATTTGTTTTTGCTCCAGCTCTGCCCTTTTTCCCGCCTCTTTTTCTACCTCTGCCTCCAGTTCTGCCTTTCGTTTGGCTTGCAGGTCCGCCCACCTTTTTGCCGTCGGCGTCCCGTCGATGTGCTCCAACGCCTCCCAGGTATCCGGGTCAAAATTAGCCGGAGCATGGCCCTCTACGGCATTTTTTAGGATCAGGTCCTTCCACCGTTCACTCACTCGATAGCGATCACAGGTGAAAAGCGCGTGGACAGAGTAGTAATCCCCGATTCCGCTCCACCCCAGGAATACCCGCCGCTTGTTCACCGGCCCGCTGGGTGCTGTACAAAATCCGGGATGAAAACTGTTTGTGAAAGTGCAGTATTCGCAAATTCCAAACATCGGGTTAGGCTTGAAGTCCAGACACTCGCCTTGGACCTTATCACATTGTGCAATCCCGATGATCCCGCACGGCGATTGCTTTGCCCAAAAGTGAATAAACAGTTTATCATCCGGGATTTCTTTATTTTCCGCTCCCGTCTGCCCATGACCGCAGTAGCGGCAACGGGTCGTAAACACATCATCCGGTATTTTCACACCACCACTTCCTTCCGCGCCACAATCTGCTCCGAGCGCGGCCATGGCGGCAGCTTCTCCCGCTTCCGCCAGGCGAAAACGCTGTTGACATCACATCCCATGGCGGCCGCGATCTTTGAATCGCTCCACTTCTGGTCGTAAAGCATTTTAGCCTTCTCCCAGTCGTACCGGGTCCGCCGGCGGCTTGGGTTGATGGCGATGGCGGGCCCTTTCGGCTTCGCACGCTTTGCGGCCTCCGGCGGCTGCTCCGGCTCAAAATGCCTGCACCGCTCCGGCGGGACGGCCCGCCTCGTATGGCCCGTGATCCCCGCATAGTCACAGGTGTAGTCCGAAAACTTTGCTGCCCGGTATCTGCACTCCGGGCACCTGATTTTTCCCATTGCCTATACTCCGATCAAATCTCTCAATCTGGACAACGGGCAGTCCTCGCAAATATCCAACAGTTCATCCCTGGTCTTTCCGTTGGCGGCGCTGGTGTATCTGCAGTAGTTGCCGCATAGCTCCTCAAGCAGTTCTTCCGTCTGGTGCTCAATAGGACCCAGCTTGTCCACCAATTCCTGCTTCTTGGACATGGAAAACCACCCGGATCGCTTACCCTTCCTGGTCAAAAAGGCTTTCGCCGTCTGCTGCTCCAGCCACCACTTAATCCGATCCAGGTTTTTGTGTTGGCAGCCATCGCAGTTTTCCAGGGCGCAGCCCGCGCAGAAGGCCCGCTCGAATGCTATATCCCACGGTGCGTCCGCCGTTGGGATAGAGGCCAGCACAGCAGCCAGGGCGTCCGGAGATTCTGTAATCCTCTCAAATCTGCTTTCCATCTCATACCTCCCGATCCACGAGGCCGTCCGCGTTTCCCGGCATTTTCAGCAGGAGGGCGAAGTGGATGCTCTCGCCATTCCTCTGCATCCACTCCATTACGCTGCCGATATCAGGCAGATAGATCATGCCCACAGGCCCGTCCTTGCTGCGCTGATATGACACGTCGAAGTAGTATTCCTGATTCTCCATTTCCACATCATTCCTCCGGCGTCAGAAGGGGCTCGTCCTGGTCCGCGTTGAACAGGTTCAGGTTCACCACGGGATCGTCGGCCTCCACCTGATTCTCCCAGTCCATCCCTGCTATGTAGAGGATCTTTTCCTCGTTCTCCCGGGAGAACCGCCCCGGCGCCAGAAATACCATCTCGTCTCCCCATAAGAACATAGCCATGTTGCCATGCGGCGTAATCCGGCACTCCGGCGATACTTCCTTGAAGTCGATCAGCTTCAGCAGCTCCGTGTCGAAGGCATAGACCGCGCCGGTTGTTGTCTGGTACAACTGCCAGCGGTCCCGGAAAATCACGGGGATCTTCACCATGACGGACGATCCGTCCCGCAGCTCTTCAAGCTGGCTCTCCCGTATGTCGGCCACATCTTCCAGCATGGTCTGATTCGGCTGGCTCTTCTGGACGCTCACCGGCTCCATCGGCATATACCCCACGTCCTTGACGATCTGGACAGCCGCCTCTTTCGGCAGGTCCTCCGTCAGGCAGCGCACCGCCCAGGTGGCGCCGTTCAGGATGATCTCGTTCCGCCGCCAGGACCTGGCGACGGTCTCCACCTGCCGCCGGACTGGGATCACGGAATATCCGCCGCCCTTGTAGGCGGCCGAAAGCACCTTGCAAAGTCCCTTTTCATGAATCATGTCGTCCTCCTGCTTTTCCGCTTCTGCTCCGGCGCCGGCCCCAGGTCGGAGACCTCGCAGTCTCTGGCGACCTCTGTCCACCGGTCTCCCCATTCACGCGCCGCCGCCGCGATGGCCCGCAGCCGGTCCACCGCCTGTACCTGTACGGCGGGGCGCTCCGGGTGCTGCACCTCAAACAGACGAGCTTCCTTATCACTCATACCTCTGCCTCCGGCACGATCAGCACCACCGGCTGGAGTTCCTGCTCCGCCTCTTTTGTCGCAACAATCACCGGCTCTGTGGCCGCCAGTGCGGCGAACAGGGCTGCCGCCGCGAGGACGGCAAGCACGGCGGCGAAAATACTTTTCCGGGTCTCTCTCTTCCGCCGCTCCAGGCGCTCCATGCGGGTCTCCTGTCGCTCGATCCGGATCGTGAAAAACTGCTGCTCCATATCACTGGTCCTCCGATTCTCTGTTTTTTTCCTGGATTGTCGGCATGGTCAGCACAACAGCAAGGACTGACAAGACCTCCACAACCGACAGGTTCAGTGTTTCTGCGTAATCCCGTATCAGGACGGCCATCCCGTTCAACAGTGCCGACGCGCTGGATGCCTTAAAATGCCGCTGATACCGGTTTTCCCCGGCCCGTTTTTCCAGTTTGATGATGCAATCAGATTGCAGCCCGATTTGATATGCCCGGCTGTTCGCTTCCTCCACGGAGATGGGCTTTCGCTCCGTCTTCCCGGTTTCATCAGGTCTCTGCTTCTGCTCCATGGTGCTCCTCCTTGTCCCGCCGCCAGCGGCCGCGGTTTCTAAGCCGCCGCTGATACTCTGCCTGCCCCCGTGCCGGGTCATAGGCCGGCCGGCTTAACTCGTTCAGCGTCCCGGTGTATCCGCGCTTCAATTCCTTGTACACGGTATCCGGGCACACGCCCAGTTTTACGGCGATCACGGCAGCCCGCTCTCCGGCCGCCCACATTTCCGCAAGGACCTTTCGGTCCTCCATGGTCAGGGTTTTTCTCTGTACCGTAGCCTCCATTTCGTTCACCTCGTTCCGCCTCCGGCATAAAAAATATGCAGAAGAAAGTCGTCTGACTTCTTCTGCACTTAATCTACTATCTTGCC
>NZ_KI271775.1:0-2149 GCF_000469445.2 Oscillibacter sp. KLE 1745
TCCTCGTATAATAGATTTACGGTTTGGATGCAATGGGAAACCGCATGAACCTACTTGTTGTTCCACAAGCCATGTGGGATAATAAGGCCAGCAGACAGAGGGCGCAGGTTGTCTCCTTGAAGTATAGCTTCCGCAGAAAGAATTGCGCCTCTGTCTTTGCGGGTTGACGCGAATGAGCTGGATAGCGAAGATGCGCTGCATATCTAACGAGGTTGTGTCCCGCAAAGAAGCGTGAGGAAACTCTGTCTGAAATTTTGAAACAGGAGGTTTCGCCATGTTCTACTGTGGGATCGACATTGCCAAATACAAGCATGAGGCCACGGTCATCGATGAGGCTGGCACGGCCTTGCCGGACAGCATCTCCTTTGCCAACAGTAAGGAAGGCTGTGAAAAGCTGCTGGCGCTGTTCGAGCGGCTGGGTGTCTCCAATGATGGCCTGCTCATTGGCATGGAAGCTACCGGCCATTACTGGCTGAGTGTGTACGGGTATCTGTTGGAACAGGGTTTTGAAATCAAGGTCATCAACCCTATCCAGTCCGAGGCGTTTCGGAAGATGTATATCCGGCAGACGAAGAACGACCGAAAAGACAGCTTCATCATCGCCCAAATCATGCGCTTCGGGCAGTTCTCCACCACGAGCCTGTCGGAAGAGACGATTGTGGCGCTGCGGCAGCTGAGCCGGTACCGGCTGGCCCTGGTGGACACCTGTGGAGACTGCAAGCGCCGGGTCATTGCCTTGCTGGATCAGGTCTTCCCGGAGTATGACGCGCTGTTTTCAGATACCTTTGGCGTTACCTCGAAAGAAGTCCTCTCCCAATATCCTACACCTGAGGACCTGTTGACTGTCTCCACCAGGAAACTCTCCAATCTTTTGGAGAAAACCAGTCACGGCCGGTTAGGAAAAGAGAAAGCTGAACAGTTGAAAGCAGCGGCAGCCAATTCCTTCGGTGTGAGCTTTGCCAGAGATGCCTTTGCTTTCCAAATCAGACAGCTCGTTGAGCAGATGGAGTTTCTGGAAAGACAGGTCACGGAGTTGGAGGCTCAGATCTCCTCCCTGCTGAAACAGACCGGCAGCTACATCACCACGATTCCAGGCATTGGAGACACCCTGGGTGCCATCATTCTCAGTGAGATCGGGGATATTCACCGCTTCAACGCCCCCAATAAACTGGTCGCTTTCGCAGGACTGGATGTTAGAGTCACACAGTCTGGTGAGTTCACCGGCACCCGGCAGAAAATCTCCAAGCGCGGCTCACCGTATCTCCGGCGGGCCATCTGGCTGGCTGCCTCCCGGGCGGCCTTTTGCGACCCTATCCTCTCGGAGTACTATCAGTCCCTCCGGGCCCGTGGCAAGCATCATCTCACCGCTATCGGCGCCGTCTCCCGTAAGCTCTGCAACATTATTTTCGCTATCCTCAGTGAGGACCGCCCCTATGAGGCCATCCCGCCAAAAGAGATTCGACACCATTCGGCAGATTTCACAATGTGAATGCCGCCTGCATAGAACTTTTGTAAAAGTTGGGATATTCTTCCACCAGCATATTTTGGAGGAGGAATTTTCCATGTTTATGAGGCGGATTCCCACACAGGAGCAACGTTATATCCTCGCGGACTTGCTCCGTCACGGACGGGAGGCACAAGACCTAACTCAACAGCAGATTTCCGACCTTTTAGACTGCTCTCTCCATTGGGTCAATGATATGGAACAAGGTAAATGTGACCCGAGCTGGCGGGATGCTTTCCACTATGCGGCTATTATCAAGCTTGATCCCATCGTCTTTGCAGAGGAGGCCGGACTTCGTGTTTCAATACCTTCCTTTCGAAAATGAGGCATATTCTCCGTATATCGGCAAATATCGAACCTTTGGCCTGCGTGTTTTGCTGTCTCAGAATGGCCTCGAGAAAGAAGTTATGCTTTTGCCGGATGTCTCCTCAGATTTTTCCTTTGTGCTGCACCTTGCCGGTCTTCTTACCAGAAAACAGCTCGATCCCATTCATCTTTTGGATGTGATCGAAGATTCTCTTTGAGTGATTCTTCTGCGCCTTTCCTTGGCTCACGGAAGCGTGAGCCTTTTGCTGTTGCCCTTTTCATCCCTCATCTTATCTCTGACTTTTTTCATTTTCCTCTTGACTTTTTATAGCTGGTCTT
>NZ_KI271776.1:0-11599 GCF_000469445.2 Oscillibacter sp. KLE 1745
CAGCGCTGCCTAGCAGCAGACCGGCTGTGGCGGGAACCCAGGGATTGCTGGCGGGCACACTGCGGCGGCCGGGGGGCGGCGTCTCCGGCTGGGCGGGAGAGACGGGCTTCTCCGGGCTGAACACCACCTTCAGATGGTGAATGCCTCTGGTCCGGAGTTCCTTGCGCATCACCCGGGCCAGGGGGCAGCCATAGGTCTTGGAGATGTCCGTTACCTGGAGGAGGGTGGGATCCAGCTTGTTGCCTGTGCCCAGGGCCGCGATCAGGGGGATGTTCAGCTTCAGGGCAGTCTCTGCCAGATCCAGCTTGCAGGACACCAGATCGATGGCGTCCACAATGTAATCGTACCGGCAACCCTCCGGGAAGAAGCGGTCCCGATGAGCGGCGTCATAGAGACCGTGGACAGGATGGAGCTCTGCATCCGGATTGATGTCCCGCAGACGGGCGGCCACCGCCTCCGCCTTGGGCTGACCCAGGGTGGAGTGGAGGGCCTCCAGCTGGCGGTTCAGGTTGGTGAGGGCAATGGTGTCGCTGTCCACCAGGGTCAGCTCGCCGACTCCGGACCGGGCCAAGCATTCGGCGGCGTAGCTGCCCACGCCGCCCAGCCCCAGCAGCAGCACGTGGGCCCGAGCAAGCCGGGCCTGGGCCTCCGGGCCCCACAGCATCTCGTTGCGGAGAAAGGGATGTTCCATAACGGACCTCCTTGTTGCAAACAGGTGGAAAACGTCCGGCTTTGAAATTTCAAAGCCGGACGTCTTGTGTTGTGAATGGGAATCAACCCACAAAGCTCATGCCGAAGGAGGACTGCTCCGCAGTATAGCCCTCGGTCTTCTCCTCGTAGAACGTATCCACGGCGTCATTGACCAGATCTGCGGACACCTGGATCTCCCAGTAGGGCTGGTCATAGCCCACGAAGTACATGACGTGGTAGCCGGTGCTCTCGTTGTGAATGATGCCGGTGTCGCCGGTCTGGCGGGCGGGATCGAAGCACCAGTCGTTGAACTCCGTCACCATCTGGCCCTGATAGACCTGCTCATACAGGTCGCCGGTGGTGTTGGACCCGGGATCCTGGGAGTACTCATTGGCCAGCGCGGCAAAGGAGTCCTCGGTGGCGTCGCCGGCCTTCCACTCGTCCAGGATGTCCTGGGCCTTCTGCGCGGCCTCGGCGTCCTTGGCGGCCACATCGTCCTCATAGCCCTCGTCATCCTCGGAGAGCTCGGAGGCCTCCGGCTGGATCAGGATGTGGCGCACGTTCACCGTGTTGTATTCGTTGCGGGAGCGGCCGTTAAAGACCACCACATAGTAGTTGCTGCTGTCGCTGTCCTCCAGCACGGCGGAGTCGCCGGCCTGCCGGGCATCGTCATACAGCCATTCACCCAGAACAGAGGAGCTGTACGAGAAGCTGTCAGAAGAGGCATAGGTGGCGGTGGACTCATACTCTGCGGCTGCATCCTCCAGAGAGGTGCCCGCCTTGTAGGCGGCGTAGATGGCATCTGCGGTGGTCTTGGCAGCGGCCATGGCCTCCGCCTTCATCTCGTCGGTGACCTCGATGGAGTTGCCCTCTTCATCTGTATCAGCTGCGGCGCCGTTGACGCGGACATACGCACAGTCCACCAGATCGTAGGCGGTCCGGTCCTCCTGATAGGCGGCCTCCAGCTCGTCGGTGGAGTAGGTCAGACTGTCCTGATAGGACTGGAGATAGGCGGTGGCCAGCAGGCTGCGCCGGGTCTGCTCCTCATAGATGCTGCGGGTCATGGTGCTGCCGTAGATGAGACCCAGATACTGCTTTTCCGTATAGCCGTACGTGCTGGCAGCGGAGGCAAGGGACTCCATGGTGTCGTCCAGGTCGGCCTGCATCTCGTCGTTCCAGGTGAAGCCCTCGGCCTCTGCAGCGGCATTCATGGCCTGGACGCCGGCCAACTGCTCCAGGGCCTTGTCCGCGAAGTAGTCGTACCAAGTCTCGCCCTCGGTGGCGTCGGTGACGAACATGACGGCGCTGGAGGAGATGGTCTGGTCCTTCAAGGACGTGCCGGTGTCCAGCCCGATCATGCTCAGAATGCTGTAATTGCCGTTGACAAAGTTCTGATAGTAGTTCTCAAAATAGAAGTTGACCTCAGCGGCGGTGTACTTCTCACCGTTGACGGTGGCCGCCGTGGCCGTCTTGGGAATGATGTTGGACTTCCAGATGACGGCGGCAATGGCGATTACCAGGAATACCACTCCGATGGTGCCATACAGAAGGTTGGTGCTGTGCTCCTTCTGGCGTTGCTTGGCCTCCCGGGCGGTCTTGGGATCGTTCCAGCCGGAGCCGGACAGGTCCTGGCGGGTCTTTTTTTCTCTTGATGCGCTCATGTGTGTTTCAGTCCTCTCAAGTATTCAGGTGCAAGGTTTGCAAGAAACCGGAAATTACGCACTTTGATATTATACTGGATATGGCCGGATTCTGCAAGAGAAATTTGCGGAATCCCCGCCGCGATCCGGCAGGATCGGCAAAAACAGGGGATTTTTTGGCTGATCCGCAAAAAAAAGCGGAGCGGCCAGACCGCCCCTTCAGAAAACGTGCCCCGCGAGAGCCGTGTAGGCCCGTTATAACCTGCACCTTCACGGCCAGGTGGGTTGCCTCCAACGCGCTTTACCACTTCCAACTTCCAGCCGCAGACAGCAGCCGGGAGGCCTGCGAACCACGCGCTGATCCGGCATCCCGTATAACGAAATGTGGGTTAAAAAAAGACCTATCACAAACCCCGCAGGGCACATATTCACCGTATCACATCCCGGCCCGGGATGCAAGAGGAAACCAGCGGACCCGGAGAGAAATTTTTGTATGGAGTGTCAGGACTCTCCGTCCTCGTCGAACAGGGACTCCATGAACAGGTCATAGACCGCGTCCAGTTCCTCGTCGGAATCCAGCGTGGACAGCAGATCCTCCCCGTCCTCGTGGAGGACCTTCAGGATCACCAGTCCATTGTCCGGATCCTCATCCTCTCCTTCTGTCTCCGCAGGGAAGAAAGCCTGGTACTGCTGGCCGTTGTATTCCAGCGCGTCCACAAACTCCAGCACGATCTCGCGGCCGTCCTCGTCTGTGACTGTGATGAAAGTGGGGCCGTACTCATCCGCCATGGGGCGTCCTCCTTCTGTCTGTATTCTAGGGGTATTGTAACTGACTTTCCAGAAGATTGCAAGGGGGTGAACTTTTGGAAATGTGGGAAACTGGGGCGCTGGGGATGGATTTATCCTGCCCAAAAGCAGAAAAACCATGCGGATAAGAAACTTTTTTTCGGTAAAATACGACATTTTCGATATTGACATGGGATGGTACAATAGAACATATTATGGAGGACTCTGAGCCTCTGCGGCCGCAGACAGGCGGCGCGGCAGACTGCTTTTGCAGAAAATTCAAATTCAAAAGAAGGAGGTGCTCTGCATTGGAACGCAGAAGACGGGAGGGATCCCATGAGATGATCCCCCGCCGGGAACCCAGACAGCAGAAAAGCACCAAACGAACGGGACACAAGGTCGTCTTCATCCTGGGGACGGTCCTGCTGGTGGGCATCTGCACAGTGGCGATGCTTGCCGGGCTTTTTATGATGTACGTCCGGACCACGCTGGCCCCTACGCTGGAGGTCAACGCCGACGACTACACCATGAATCTCAGCTCCATCATCTATTACCAGGACAGGGACACCGGAGATTGGGTGGAATACCAGACTGTCTACGGCACGGAAAACCGCATCTGGGTGGACTATGAACAGATCCCGGACGCGCTGTGGCAGGCGGCCGTAGCCATTGAGGACCACCGATTCTTTGAGCACAACGGCGTGGACTGGACCCGAACCGCCTCCGCCACGCTGAACTTCTTCACCGGTAGCCGGGCCACCTTCGGCGGCTCCACCCTGACGCAGCAGGTGCTGAAGAACATGACCGGCGACGACGGCAACACCATCAACCGCAAGGTGCGGGAGATTTTCCGGGCCCTGGAGTTCGAGAAGAACTACACCAAGCAGGAGATCCTGGAGATGTACCTGAACACCATCTATCTGGGACAGGGCTGCTACGGCGTCCAGACCGCGTCGGAGTTCTACTTCGGCAAGGATGTGTCGGAGCTGGATCCGGCGGAATGCGCCTGCCTCATCGCCATCACCAACAACCCCTCCCTGTATGGTCCCATGTCCACCATCACCATCACCCGGGAGGACGGCAGCACCGTCACGCCCCGGGAGCTGAACAAGGAGCGCCAGGAGATGATCCTGACCCGGATGGCCGGCGGCAATGACGATGTGGGCGTCACCGGGCTCACCTATCTGACAGAGGAGGAGGCCGAGGCCGCCAAGGCGGAGGAGCTGCATTTCACGGACGGCACCACTTCCGCTCAGGACATTGTCACGGAGGCTACCGGCGGCGCCAATGTCAACTCCTGGTTCGTGGACCAGGTGCTGCGGGATGTCTCCGCGGATCTGGCGGACCTGTACGGCATCACCGAAAAAGAGGCCCTGAACCGGATCTACAACAGCGGCTACAACATCTACACCACGCTGGACCCGAAGATTCAGGAGATTGCGGAGTCTGTCTACGAGGACCGGGGGAGTCTGAACAACCTCACCTCCGCCAGCGGACAGCTGATCCACTCCGGCATTACCATTATCGAGCCCTCCACCGGCAACATCGTGGCCATGGTGGGCGATATGGGACCCAAGTCCGGAAACCTGCTGTGGAACTATGCAACGGATATCCAGCAGCCGGGTTCCTCCATCAAGCCGCTGACGGCTTATGCCCCGGCGCTGGATGCGGGGGCAGTCTCCCCGGCAACCACCTTTGACAACTACCCGGTCCGCCTGCTGAATAGGAATCCATGGCCCAAGAACTCGCCCAACACCTACACGGGCTGGACATCCGTGCGCAACGGTGTCAAGGCATCCATCAACACCATCGCGGTGCAGACACTGGAAAAGGTTGGGGTCACGGCGGCCTACCAATTTGCCACCGAAAATCTGGGGCTGAGTCTGGCACCGGAGGATATGAACGTCAGCCCGCTGGGGCTGGGCGGCCTGACTTACGGCCTCAGCACGGTGGAGATGGCGGCGGCCTACGCTGCTTTCGCCAACAGCGGTGTGTACAATGAGCCCAAGACCTACGTAAAGGTTCTGGCCAACGACAACTCCACCGTGGTGCTGGAAAAGGAGACGGAGCAGCGGGTGGCCATGAAGGAGACCACCGCCTATCTGATGACGGACATGCTGCGCCGGGCGGTGAATGAGTCCGGCGGCACCGGCGGCGGCGCTCGATTCAGCGGGATGCACATTGCAGGAAAAACCGGCACCACCAACGACAACTATGACCGTTATTTCACAGGCTACACGCCGTATTACTGCGCGGCGGTCTGGGTGGGCTACAAGAACAACGAGCGGATCAGCTACTCCGTGAACCCGGCGGCCTCCCTGTGGCGGCAGGTGATGGAGAAGGTCCATGCGGATCTGCCGGACAAGTCCTTCAACCGTCCCAGCAGCGGCCTGACAACGGTCAGTGTCTGCGCGGACAGCGGTATGCTGGCGACGGATGCCTGCCGCGCCGATTCCAGAGGGGACCGGACGGTATCCTATGAGGTGGCTGTGGGCACGGAGCCCACGACGGAGTGCACGCTCCACAAGATGGTGGACATCTGCACCGAGGGTAACTGCTTGGCCGGTGAGTTCTGCCCGGCGGAGTCCATCGTGCAGAAGGGCTATCTGGACTATGTGCGGGAGGATTACGGCGAGAGCATCACTGCCTCCGACGACGCCTATCTCATCAGCACCCTGGAAAAGGCGGTGGCCCCCACGGAGACCAGCCCCGGCGGATGTCCCGTCCACACGTCGGCTGCAGTTACGGACCCCGATGACCCGAATGGGGGGCTGGATCCCAGCGATCCCAACTGGCAGCCGCCTGATCCCAACGACCCTGATGTGCCCATAGATCCGGATACGCCAGAGGACCCCTCCGGCGGCGATTCCGGCGGCGGAGACCAGCCTACGGAGCCGGATCCCAACGATCCCAGCGGCGGCTTTGGAGACGCCGGCGGCGATTGGTGGAGCGGTTTCTGGGGAGACAACACAGGAACATGAGAAAGCGGCCCGGCGATTGCCGGGCCGCTTCACTGTGTCCAGTGGGAAGTTACAGGTTCTTCTCGTAGGACTCGATCATCTTCTTGACCATCTGGCCGCCGACGGAGCCGGCCTCACGAGAGGACAGGTCGCCGTTGTAGCCTTCCTTCAGGTTGACGCCCACCTCGGCGGCAGCCTCCATCTTGAACTTATCCATAGCCGCACGGGCCTCGGGAACGTTGATCTTATTGCTATTCTTGCTAGACATAATTGAATCTCCTTTTCATCATACATTTGTTGCGTGTGGGTTACTGGGTATCGCGAGCATAGTTTGACTCCGGGACGGGAGAATATGCGGTTTTTCTGGCGGAAAAATTTGTTGGCAGGGACGTCTTGGAGAAAAATGTCATAGATTTGTTACCCATCGGAAGGGCGGATTATGATATAATCTCAAAAAAACAAAGGGAGGCACTGGCGATGGAGGGCATCTGCGGGCGAATGTGCGACGCATGTACCTGGAAAGAGCAGCTGGACTGTCCCGGCTGTCAGGATGGGCCGGGGCGCCGGTTTTCCGGCGGCTGTCCCATTGCGGACTGCTGCCGGGAGAAGGGGCATACGGCATGTGTGACCTGCACCTTTTCTACCGGCTGTGCCCTGCGGCGAAGAGATATGCCCCAGAACCGGCTGTGGGCCGTGGAGGCAGAGCGGGAGCGCCGGGCGCGGCTGGACCGGAATGCCCCTGTGCTGGCCAAGTGGCTGTGGCTGCTGTTCTGGTTGGTGATTCCCAGTGTTTTCAGCAACATTCTGACCATGGATACTGTGGCGGGAGCGTTTCCAACTGCCGGAGTCGTTGGAAATGTGCTGGCATTTCTGATTTCCCTGGCCTATGGTGTCCTTTTGTGGCAGCTGCGGGAGGCGGCAGGCCGGTACCGCACGGCGGCCCTGTGCTATTTGGCTGGCGGCATCATCAGCGGTGTGCTGCTGCTTCCGGCAATTCCGGAGGGGAACTGGCTGTGGTGGCTGCTCTCCCTGCCGGTCATGGTGCTGGAGCTCTGTGCCGCATATCAGGAGTTTTATGCCCATGCAGAGGTTTTGGAGGAGCTTGACCCGGAGCTGGCGGGGAAGTGGCGGCTGCTTTGGAAATGGTGGATCGGCCTGCTGCTGGGGTTGTTTGGATGTATCTTCCTGGCATTGATTTCGGCAATTCTGGGTCTTCTGGCGATGCTGGCGGACGCCATCGGCCTGTTGGTGGTGGGGATCGTGAAGCTGGTCTATCTCTACCGGACAGCAAAGCGGTTCCGGGAATATCAGCCGGCGGCACTGCAGAAGGAGGTTCTATGAGATTATTGTTCAGACAGCGGCTGTTCTCCTGGTTTGACAGCTATGACATCTACGACGAGGCGGGGAACACCGTCTACACTGTGGAGGGAAAGCTGGCCTGGGGACACTGCCTCCACATTTTGAATGCGGCGGGAGACCACATCGGCACTGTGCGGGAGCAGGTGCTGACCTTTCTGCCCAAATTTGAATTGTACGTCCAGGATCAGTATGTGGGCTGCATCCAAAAGGAATTCACATTTTTCACGCCGAAATTTGACATCGACTGCAACGGCTGGCGTGTGGAGGGCGACTTCCTGGAGTGGGATTACCGGGTGACGGAGGCCTGCGGGGCGCAGGTGGCGTCCATCCACAAGGAGCTGCTCCACTGGACGGACACTTACGTGATCGACGTGGCGGACCCGGGCAGCGCGCTGTGCGTACTGATGCTGGTGCTAGCCATCGACGCGGAGAAGTGCTCCCGGAACTGAGCGCCGCCCAAGAATGAATGTAAAGCACGCCGCCCGAAAGGGCGGCGTGCTTTACAGACTGCGGATTTGGTTTTGGATGAGGGATCCCACCGTGTCGGCGAACTGGTCCAGGGAACGGATGCGGGCGAAGTTCCGGCCATAGACGGTGTGGGCGGCGGGCAGGTCGTCGTCATTCCCGGTGAAAACGCACATGACGTTGATGCCCTTGTAGGTCAGGGACCGGATCTCCATGGCGGTGTTCTGGATGCCGTTGTCCGCGGCGTATTCCACAAAGCTTCCGCTGTGGTTCATCTGGATCACGTCGTTGGGTTTCACGTCGGAGAGGAGGATTACCAGCTTGTGTTCGCTGGGGGAGTCCTCCAGTCCCTTGGCCAAGGCCCGGATGGCCAGGCCGTCCCGGTTGCAGCCGGTGGTGAAGTAATTGAAGATGCGGTCGTTTTTGTCCGTCTCATAGTAGTCCCGATAGCGGGTCACCACGGTGTATCCGCTGAGGGAGCAGAAGGAGGATACTCGCACCGGAATGTGGCAGCGGGTAAGGCTTTCGGCAATCATATAGCCTTGGGCGGCCACCACCGCCTGCCGGTCGATCTGGGAGCTGGAGGCATCCAGAAGAATGTCCACCGACAGGTCGCCGGGATCCGACTGGAGAATACGGGTGAACACCTTGTTGTCGTCCAAGTACACGCCCCGCCAGATGCGGCCGGCATCCAGTGCGCCGGAGGCGGCACGGACAGGGGTGGGCTGGAGATAAGCCAGCATGGCGTTGCGGATGCGGGCGGTGAGGCGGCGGATGCTGGTGCGGTGGCGGGTGGCGTCGGCTTCGTAGGCGGCCCGGTTCAGCTCCATCTGTCGCAGGGCGTTGCGCCGCTGGGCGGCCACATAGCCCTTGAGCTTTTCATGAGTGTCGTCTCCGGTGGCGTAGTACAGGTGGCAGCCCTGGTGCTCGTCCACGCAGAGCTCCCGCTCCAGGCTCTCCAGCTGCGACTGGTCGTATAGGGGGGCGCCGAAGTAGCCCCGCATGTATTTTCGCAGGGCGGCCTCCGTCTGGGCCAGGTTGTAGTCCGTCAGGCGGCGCTGGACCGGCTCTGCGTTGGCTCCGCCGCCCTGGCCCTTCACCAGATGCTCCCCGAACCCGTGGCCAAAGGCCCGCACGGCGGGCAGCAGGTCCGCCTCGGACCGGCGGCGGAAGGCGAAGAGGGGGCGGCGCCGTTTCCGCTCCTCCGCCTCCTGAGCCTGGGTCTCGCCGGGGGTGAAATGGAAATAGGTGTGGAGGAATGCCAGGGCCCGCTCCGCAATGGCAGGGCCGTCCAGGTCTCCGGGGAACTCCAGGGCATCCAGCATTTCCCGGTCCCTGGGCAGCAGGGGCGGTTCGCTCTGCCCCAGGGCCCGGCAGAAGTGGGCGTTTTCCAGCGTGGCCAGCAGGTCGCCGGGATCTGCCCGCTGGTCCAGAGCCACGGCCCGGCGGGCATAGCTCCGCCGCAGGGAGGGCAGCGCCGGCCGGCGGGGAGCCTCCCGCTGGTAGACGGCGTTTTCCAGCCCCAGCCACAGCAGCTGCTCAAAGAGCTGTTCCTTGGAGCAGCCGTGGAGGGATTCAAACAGCCCTTCTATGGTCTCTGCTCCGTAATTCTTCCGCACGGCGCCGATGATGCTGTTCCAATACAGGTCTGCACGGCCATCCTCGTCGTATGCCTTGAAGTCTGGCTCAAAGGAGTAATCCGCAGCGGCGTTCCAGATCAGGTTCCGGGCCCGCCGCTTCTCACTGTCCAGGATCTCCATCAGTCAAACACATCCTCACGGCGGAGCGTCTCCGGCAGGCGGGTGCGGATCACGTCCCGCACCAGCTGCCGCTCAAAGTCATCAAAGGACTTGTTGACAAGGCCCAGATCCAGCGCCCGGTTGCCCTCCAGCCCGGTGCGCATCAGTCGCACGGCGGCCAGCAGGCCCCGCAGGTCCAGAGGTTTGGTAGAAAGCTCTCCGCCGTCGCATTTCTTCTGGATGTCCTGGAACAATCCGGCGAACTGCTCGGCATACACGCCTTTCAGAGAGGGGAACTCCCGCTTCAGGAGCTTGATGAGCCCCTCGGTGGTGATGGCGGGCATGTCGATCACCACGAACCGGGAGGCCAGAGCCTCATTCAGCTCCCGGGTGCCGGCGTAGCCGTAGTTCATGGTGGCGATGAAGCGGGTGGCGTCGTGAAGGGGAATGCGTTCATAGCCAGGCATGTCGATGGAGCGGCGGAAGTCCAGCGTGGCGTGGAGCACCGCCAGAGACTCGTTCTTGGCCATGTTGATCTCATCCAACACGCCGAAGCCGCCGGTCTCCGCACACTGGTAGATGGGGCCCTTCCGCAGCTGTACGGCGCCGTTTTCAAAGGTGTCCGTGCCCAGCAGGGTGGCGGCGTCTGTGTTGATGTAGAAGGACACGTTCCAGCTGGGGCGGCCGAACACGGTGGCCAGGTTTTCCGCCAGCACATTCTTGCCAGTGGCCTTGGGGCCTACCAGCAGCAGGTTCTCTCCGCAGAGGATGGCGGTGATGGCCTCCTCCCAGATGTCCTTTCCATAATAGAGATACCGGGGATCGGGGACCCGGCGCCGCAGGGTCTCGTCCTCCTCCGGATAGGCGTCCCGAAATTTTTCGATCTCCGCAGTGATGTCGGCGCTGACGCCTTCATCCCGCAGAAATTCCAGCATATCCAACATAGTGTGAACCTCCCGTGTTTTCTGACTCTATCATAGCATGATTCCTGAAAATGGCAAGAGAAAAAGGCGCGCCCGACATTCACCGGGCGCGCTGAAAGGATCAATCTGTATTCTCCAGGGGAAAAGTCACTTGCCAGAGGCCCTCTGTCAGGGTGGCGGCGGTATAGAAGTTGCCGTGGAGGGTGCATCCTGCCAGCTCCTCCGGCGGGACGGCAAAGAGAAAGTCCATATAATCCGTCCGGCCGCCAGCCGTCTCACCTGTAAAATAAGAGATACCGGTACAATGGAATTCCCTGCCGTCGGCATCTTCCATCCACAAAAACGCGTGGTTGTCCGTCCTGGAGGCGTCTCCCCGGCACAGCTGGATGTGGAAGAGGCCATCTGCGTAACCGGCGGCTGTGATGGGCAGGCCCTCCGCGGGCTCCGCCAGGACTTCACCGGGTTGCAGCATTACGGAAGCCAGATCGCCGCTTCCACCGGTGGCAGAGTAATAGGTCACCTCCGGCTCCCTCACCCCTGCGGCAGGGAGATCAGCCCCCCAGGTGAGGGCGGTCTCCGCCTCTTGGGCATAGTTCGTCAGCTTCAGGTCCACCGTCACGCCCTCCATCGCCTTCTTGCCTGTCAGCAGCTGCCGGACGGAGAAGGTCATCTTGCCGCCGGTGGGAATGGGGGAGCCGTCCATGGTTTTCACAGTGCAGAGAAAAGTGACTGTCCCGGTGGCCTCGTCCCAGGCCACCCGCTCGCAGCGGCCGGTCTGGTCAAAGGGCAGGTGGAAGGACCAACTGTCAAACAGGTCTGTGGTGGCGTCCACAGGACCGCCGGAGAGGACGATGTACGCCTGGGCAGTGTCTCCCTCCACCCGGACGGCCGCTACCTCCATGGTGATGCCGCTGTCCGTGCAGGCTTCCTGCACCGGCTGGAAGAACTGGGCTACGGCGGGGGCAATCCGGTATAAAACCGCATATCCCGTCTCCGACCGGACCGCCAGGGCCGGGGTGGCCAGCAGCACCGCCGCC
>NZ_KI271777.1:0-39946 GCF_000469445.2 Oscillibacter sp. KLE 1745
TTTTCCTCTTGACTTTTTATAGCTGGTCTTTCTGAGAATGGCTCGGATTGGCGAGAAGGAAGATGTCGCTCTGCTGACAAATCCGCATGGGATAAGTGGCGTCACACGGCAGGATATCGGTCTGCTGAAGCTGTGCTCCGGACAGATCAGGATCACTTCTCAGCCTTTGCCATCATCCGGTTCCGCAGCAGAAATCCAGTAACCTTTGTTGTTGCAAAGATGGTCCATGGCCAGGCGCACAAGCGCAGGCCACCGTCCCGCCATGTAGTTGATGCGTGCAGGACAGGATTTTGGGATGCAGAAGATGAAGAACTGCCATACGCTGTCGGAAGCTCTGAGGACGGAGCGCTGACCGCCGCATTGGTGACGCGATCTGAAAAAGCGGAGTGTGCCATTGGCATTGGGGCAGAGACAGCAGTGGCGAGGTCTGCTGCCTGACCGGAGACTTTTTATCTATCAGTAATACGCCAAAACAAAGCCAGCCGGGGATCTTCAAAATTCCCGGCTGGCTCTTATAATGTTCACTCCATTGCTTTCCGATATGGGGATGCAACAGCTCCCTATCAGCTCTGCTTTTCAGCTTTCAGGAATACGGACGGTGCGCGCTTATAAGTCGCAAGGCTCACAACGACCAGTGCGATACCGCAGGCAACCGTGCCCGGCACCGCCGCCCCAAGGCCGAAGGGCTGGCCTGCCAGCTTCCAGCCAACGCAGACAACAAACCCGCCCAGCAACCCGGCCATGACGCCGGTCTTGGTTGCCTTCTTCCAGAACAGCGCTGCAAATGCGGGAATCCCAGCCGATGCGGCATAGAAGCTCCAGGCGAACATGAGGATGTTGTATGCATTGTGGATGTACAACGCGATCACCAGCGCGCCCAGGGGCAGGACAATGGAGAAGATGCGGGAGAGGGAGATCTCGGTCCGCTCCGGCATTTGGGGACGGATGGTCTTTCCGATGTCGTGGACGCAGGTCTGCACAGATACCAGCAGATAGCTGTCCGCCGTGGACATGATGACCGAGAGCATACCGGCCAACGCAAGTCCCGTCAGACCGGCGGGAAGGATCCGGATCGCCAGGGCCGGAACGACAGCGTCCGTCGAGCCATACTGCGCCAGGATGTCGCCGCCGAGGATCTGACGGCCCACAACACCCATGAAGTAGACCAGCACAATGGTCACGCCGTATACGGCCGTACCCAGGAACATCCCGCGCTTTGCCGCCCTTCGGCTCTTGGCGGCAAATGCGCGCTGCCACATTTCCGCACCTGCCATGGTGAAAACCAGATAGGTGATGATGTCTCCCAAAATGCTGCCGTCAATATGCGGCTCCACCAGCGCCGGGTCCAGGTTGGCCGCAAAGTTCGCAAAGCCGCCTACGTTGAACAGGGCCGCCACCGGGATCAGGATATACACGAAGACGATCAACATATAAAACTGCAGCACGTCGGTGTATACCACGCCGAACAGGCCGGAGGTGGCTGTGTAGACCATAAAGACCACTGTTGCGATCAGCGCGCCCATCTCATAGGAGAGGCCGAACTCTCCCCCCAGCATCCGGATGATCGTGGCCGTGGCGGTGACCTGGGAGGCCACCGTCCCCATCATGGCGAACGCGATCAGCACAGAGAGGGTGATCTTGGCTGCCCGGCCAAACCGCCGTTCAAACAGCTCCGGGATAGAGGTGATCCCGTACTGCATCCCGATATCCGAGATCTTCCCGGCGATGCCGGAGAAAATGAACATTCCCAGAAGGTATGGAATTGCGGTAAGGACCGCCTTGAAGCCGTCGGTATAGGCCACACCTGCCCGGCCCATCAGACCGCTGCCGCCGATGATCGTCGCGCAGACAGTGGCCATCAGCACCATCGGCCCAAAGGACCGGCCCGCTACATAATAATCCTTTGTGTTCTGGATCCGCCTGACAGAATAGACCCCCACCAGGACCATGATGACAAGGTATGCCGCAATGATTCCCAGATCCAAAATCGTCAATACGCTGTGATCCATCAAAAATGCCCTCCTTTTCTTTGTTTGCTCCAGAGGGCCGCACCTGCATACCTTTGTCCGGCAAGATCTTCAGCAGCTGTCTGCTTCCATTCACACCCACATTATATATGTTTCGGCGCAGCCCTCTACCCATAAGGGCAGATCCTGATCCATATTCTTCACCCCTTCTAACCACGTCCTCTTGTGGCAGTAAATATATGAACATTATAATGTTACTTGAAAAAAATGTCAATTTGTCCGATATGTATCAGAAATTCTTTATTCAAAAAGTATATATGCCATCCCGCCAGTTTTGCCAACCATGATACCTGGACCAAGGGACGCTGTATACTGCACAAAGAAAAACTGCGCATCCATACAAGCCCCTGCCTGCTGGATGCGCAATTTCCTATATCATCTACCATCATTCATGCGTCAGCAAATACTCTTTCAGTCCGCTGAGAGACGCCCTGCCGGCCTCTGCCCCGAGGTCATAAACAGCCTGCAGCTTGGCGGGGTCCTTTTCCACACGCCTGATTGGGAGTGGGCCATTGGGCCGAACCACGAAGAGCTCCCCGCGCTGCTCCATCCCTATGATCTCCTCCACCTGCCGGTTATAGACTTCCCACCGCCGGTTCAGACTCTCCGCAAAGGCCGGATAGCGATGGTAATAGAGGCGGTTGAATCGCTGAAGCCATGCTGCGGGCCGCTCTTTCCGATACTCCAAGGGACGTGTGAGCACGAGAACGGTCTTGTCGTAGCCCAGACTCTTGCAGAAATGGACTGGAATACTGTCGCTGACCCCGCCATCCAGGTAGAACCTCCCATCCAACTCCACAGGCCGGGAGACATAGGGCATGGCAGAGGTGGCCCGCAGGACCTCCATCTGACGGAACGGCTCTGTGATCCGGATATACTCCGGGGCGCCTGTGTGCAGATCGGTGACCGCGGCATAGAAGTCAACGCCCGATCTCTGAAAGGCCGCTTCATCAAATATATCCAGCTTGGAGGACACCTCATAGAAGGCGAAGTCGGCGTTGATCAGATTGCCCGTGGTCAGCAGCGAGCGCAGCCCCATGTACCGCTTATCCCGGATATACTTTAAATTATACCGTATGGCGCGTCCCTTCTGGCCGGCAGGAGCATTGATCCCAAACAGCGCACCGGCCGACACACCGACGATTCCGTCAAAGGATATCTGTTCATCCATCCAGGAGTCCAGAACGCCTGCGGTAAACATTCCGCGCATGGCGCCGCCCTCCAAGACCAAGCCCGTTTTCATCCCTGTCCTGCCTCCTGTGATTTTGTCGATTTTGATATTTTACCACAGGAAAAGCCAAAATGGAATGCCTTGTACGAGACACAGGATATCGATCAGAAAGCGCAGAAGTTGATACGGCGGGAAGGACATTTTCCTTGACGGTTCTTTTATTTAATGATACATTTAGGTATGTAAGTTTTCTTCGGAAACGAGATATTTCTCTACTGGCGGTAACAGTCCGCGAGCGATCAGCTAATCCGGTGGAATTCCGGAGCCAACAGGTTCGGTCTGGAGGGGAGAAGAAGGCTTTCTGGTGCCGTGCCGGATGCCCATCCTCCTCAAGCAAAAGTGTATACTCTAAGCACCCGGTACAGCCATCTCTCTGCGTCAGGGAAATGGCGCCGGGATTTTTTATTTCCGGCGGCTTCTCCCTCGGAAGCGTCCAGTATGAATACGGAAGGAGCCTTGCTATGGAGCCAAACCTGCAGCCAAACCCATTGGAAACGGATCCCATACCCAAACTGATCGTTCGATACGCCGTTCCCACCTCACTGACACTGATGGTCAACTACCTCTATAACATCGTGGATCAGATCTTTGTCGGACAGGGCGTGGGCATTACAGGAATGGCAGCCACTAATATCGCGTTCCCGCTGACCATTCTGGTCAATGCTGTGGCATTGATGCTGGGAGACGGATGTGCCGCCAATATCAGTCTGTGCCTGGGTCGGAAAGAGCAGCGGGAGGCGGACAGCACCATCAGTCACGCCCTCACCCTGATCTTGGCCAGCGGTCTGCTGGCCGCTCTGGCCTGCGGCATCTTCGCCCCGCAGATCGTAGTCCTTTTCGGCGCGACGCCGACTGCCTATGCAGAGTCTCTGTCCTATATGCGCGCCATCGCATGGGGGATCCCGTTCCAGCTCCTTTGTCCCGCCTTCACCGCCATTATCCGGGCAGACGGCTCCCCGCAGTACATGATGAAGTGCATGATGACAGGGGCGGTCATCAACCTGATCCTGGACCCTATCTTTATCTTTCCGCTGAAGATGGGCGTTGTGGGCGCCGGGATCGCCACGGTGATCGGGCAGGTGGCTGCTGGATGCCTGGCCCTGCTCTACCTGCGCCGCCTCAAAACCGTTCATATCCGGCGGGAGGACCTGCGCCCTACACGGAAGCTGACCTGTCGTATTCTGGCACTGGGCTTCCCCAGCTTGCTTACGCAGATGCTCTCCGCTCTGGTGCAGATTACCCTGAACAATCTGATGCGGGCCTATGGAGCCGCCACAGTCTATGGCAGTGACATTGCCTTATCCGTCTACGGCATGATGATGAAGGTCTACCAGATCGCTCACTCCATGTTCGTCGGGGTGTCCTCTGCCATCCAGCCCATCAACGGCTATAATTTCGGCGCCAACCACTATGCGCGGGTCCAAAAGACATTCCATATAGCTTCTCTTATTGCAGTAGGCATTTCAGTGGTGTGGTTTCTCATTTTCATGGTGTTCCCGCGGCAGATCGCAAGCTGCTTTGTATCGGACAATGCGCTCTATCTGGATTGCGCACAGCACTGCTTCCGGCTCTATATGCTGGCCTTTTTCCTGTATGGCCTTCACATGACCTCAGCCTCCTTCTTCCAGGGGATCGGCCGGCCTGGTAAGTCCCTGCTGATTCCTCTGGCCCGGCAGGGCTGCTTCCTGATCCCTCTGGCGCTTCTGCTATCCCGCTCCTTCGGGCTGGACGGCGCACTTCTGGCCGCACCGATAGCCGATGCTCTTGCGTTCCTGCTCTGCCTGCTGCTGGCCCGCTGGGAATTTCGGAGTTGGAGAAGAAAGGGCTGGCTGTGCAAAGGAGAGCGCAAATATCGCGCATCATAAGCGCACATGTTCCGAAGCCCCTGGATCGAGCATTTATAAATGAAAATCTATCATTGGGAGGACGATTCCCATGACAACGCGGACCCTTTCATTGCAGTTGGAGGAGGATTTCACCACACATACAGCCGCACTGTTTGTAAGCCATGCCAATGTCTTTCAGAGCACCATCCGCATAATCGCCGGTGAGCGAAGCATCAATGCGAAAAGTCTTCTCGGGGTCGTCTCCTTCGGCTTTCGTCAG
This sequence comes from Oscillibacter sp. KLE 1745, assembly GCF_000469445.2. NCBI lineage: Bacteria > Bacillati > Bacillota > Clostridia > Eubacteriales > Oscillospiraceae > Oscillibacter > Oscillibacter sp. KLE 1745. The sequence continues at coordinate 5,365 of NZ_KI271777.1, forward strand.
GGACAGCAGGTACAGGTCGCTGCAGACGGCCCTGACGAAGCCGAAGCTGTAAACGCGTTGTCGCAATTTTTCCAGTCTTCTGCTTCCGCATGACTTGTCTGCATATAGGAGAGGGAGAAGAACCTCAATGAAGCCATTCAACACAAAAGAGAGATTCTCTATTCCGAACCTGATGGGATATTTTCGGCTCCTCCTCATTCCGGTATTCTGTTACCTCTATCTGGCAAAAGAAGCGTACCATTGGGCCGCAGGTGTTGTCCTCCTCTCCAGTCTCACGGATCTGTTTGATGGGATGATCGCAAGAAAGTTCAACATGATCACAAATTTGGGCAAGGCGCTTGACCCGATCGCGGACAAACTGACACACGGTGCATTGACTCTTTGTCTGGCCTTCCGCTATCCCCAGATGTGGGTCCTGTTTGGTCTCATGGTGCTCAAGGAGGGCTACATGGTGATTATGGGCCTGCTCTTTTTGAGAAAAGGGAAAATGCTCAATCTGAAAATATCTTAGGCATACGAATTCCTCCACACCCGTGTGACTTTTCTATCAAATGATCCATTTGAAGATGTGAACGGTTTTCCCTTTTGGGAGAAACAAAAATGTAACACGAGCGCATACTTACTTTTACAGGCCGGCTCCGTATGGAGCGAATACACATGCATTAAGACAACCATTTTATTTATTTGGTCATTTTTGATGGACATTTTATGTAAGGAGATCCGGTAGAATTTCCGGTCCTGATGGCTGCGTTCTACGGCCTGCGTAGAAGTGGGATTATGGGACTGCGGTGAAGCGCAATCGACTTTGAGGGAAATACTCTCACGGTCGATCATACCGTGGTCCAGTATCGTTCCGATGGCAAGAACCGGATGAAAAACAAATCCAGCTGCAGAACGATGCCGCCGGTTCCCCAGTACCGGGAACTTCTGCTGCGGATGCAGGAACGGAAAGCCGCTTGTAAAGAGTTCTGCGGAAACTGCTACACGGAGTCGGAGTACATCTATGTCAACGAGCTGGGTATCCCATATAAGCCTAATTTTGTGTCCACCATTTCAAGCGGGTCCTGAAGCAGCACGGCCTTCGTCCGATTCGTTTCCACGATTCCAGATATACGTGCGCATCCCTGCTTCTGAAAAACGGAGTCGCGGTGAAGGATATTCAGGATTGGCTGGGACACAGCAGCTACGCTACAACCGCCAATATCTACGCGCACTTGGACACGGATTCCAAGAAACAGCCTGCAACGAAAATGAACCAGACAGTCAGCATCACCCCTGGCATCTCAGCCGCGATTTAAGCCGGAGGAGAGAACTCGGGGAGAGAACCGGGCTTCAAAAAGAAAATACTCAGGTTTTCAATTCATGAAAAACCTGAGTATTTTCAACTGGTGCCAGTGGTGGGACTCGAACCCACACGGTGTCGCCACCAACGGATTTTGAGTCCGTCACGTCTACCAATTCCATCACACTGGCCGGTGGATACTGGTTTATTATACAGGAGGTCGGAGCGAAATTCAAGTCCTTTTTCTCACGCCCTGACGCCGTACCGCTCCGCACGCAGGACGATCCGCCGGGCCCAGCGGCTATGGGTGTTGTACTCGTTCATCCGGCCGCCGTCCTCACTGGCAGAGACCAGACTGCCGCTGCCGGTATCCCAGTTCAGGATAGCCCGGGCGTCCGCGTAATCCCGCTGGGAGACGCGGAGCATTTCGTTCACCACGGGGATCTGATTGGGATGGATGACGGTCTTGCCGGTGAAGCCATTCAGCAGATCCAGCTCCATCTCCCGGCGCAGCCCCTCTTCCCATCCCTCGCCGGAGTAATACTCCCATACCGGGCCGGACACCACGTATTGAGTGCCGAAAGCCGCCACGATGTCGATGAGGATATCCGCCACCGGGCGCAGGTCGTAGATGGTCCGATTTGCCGGACGGCGCAGGCCGAAGGCGTGGGAGAGGTCGTTCCCCCCCACCCGGATGTTTAAAATGGAGCCAGACACGGTGTCCAGCTGGGCCCGCACCTCCGTCAGAGCCTCCCGGCGAGTCTGCGGGGGAATCATGGCCGCAGACTCAAACACCGGCATATAGAAGTACTCCTCCGTCCGGCCGATGGAGCGGATGGCTGCAAGATAGGCCCCGCAGTTCTCCAGGAAAAACTTGGGCAGGATGAATCCGCGGAGAATGGAGGAAAACGGGGCGTACTCCTCCGCCAGCCGCAGCAGCTGCTCCGGTGACCGGACCCGGACAAAAATGGGCGGCAGAAAAAAGGAGCCGCCCTCCGCAGCGGACGCGATCCGGGACAGCGTCCCCCGCAGCATCCGCTCCGCGTCCGCCACGGCGTCCTCCCGCACCGTGTCCTCCAGGCAGAACGCCAGAGAATACGGCGTTGGAAACCGCTGCTCCACAATCGCGCCCACAATCGACCCGTGGGCGTTGGCAGGGCAGTAGAGCAGTGCTCCCACGTCATATCCAGTCAACTTGCTTCTCATGCTCATCCTCTTTTACCTTCAGATCAGCGGCCGGCTTCGGCCGGGCACTTATGGGCGCTATTATAGCACTTCCCGCCGGAGAAGAAAATACCCGCGCCATGCTGACGAATGTAAAATTTTTGTGGATTCTCAAGCTATGCTCCATGCATCTGTTGAAAATCCTCTCCAAAGCCGCTATAATGAGAAACACAAATCTTGTGATGAGAAAGAGACTGGGCTACGATGTTTCAACAGGCGGGAACGGCACAACTGAATGATTATTTCCGCCCGCTCTCGGAACGGGGCGGGTCCCGCGTGTTTTTCTGCCGGATCGCCGGGTACGGGGAGACGGTGGCCGCTTTTCTGCGCCGCTACTATGAGGCGGCCCGCCGGTCCGGCGTCATCATCGACGGGCGCATCCCCAACCCCACGCCCGACAACCTGTCCTATTTCAATGAGATGATGGGGTCCGGTTTCCAGATGGACCGGGATTTTCTCTCCCAGCGGCTGAAAAAATGGCTGCCCCGGATGACGGACGGGCAGCGGGACGCTGTGGTGACGGCCATGTATGCCACCCTGGACGATATGCGCCGGGCGGGCAAAAACGACAATATGCTCCGCAATGCCTACATGAAATACATGTGCTGGCTCTACTACAAGTTCGAGCGGATCGTCAACGTGCTGGGCGGCGAGACGCTGCCCAAGATCCTCTATGCCGGGGACGTGAGCCATTATGAGCTGCAGCTGCTGACGGTCCTCTCCCGGGCGGGGGCGGATATCGTCCTGCTGGAGTGCGGCGGCGACCAGGCATATCTCACCGTGGACCCCCAGTCGGCCCTGTCGCACCTGTATCAGGCCCCTGGCCTGGGGTCCTTCCCGGCGGGCTTCGGTGTCAAGCAGCTTCAGGCGGAGCTGGAGCGGGAGGTGCGCCGCCAGCGGCTCTACGGCACGCCGCCCTCCCTCTCTCCCTGCACCAACGCCTGGGTGCAGAAGGCAGAGCTGAACGCGGCGCTGACGGCTGTGCAGGCCCGCGGAAACGATCCCCGCTTTTTCTGCAACCTCTTCCTCTGCCAGTACGGCGTGGAGGACAATCTCACCTATACCAACGACCTCTTCGCGTTTTATCAGTCCCTCCAGGGCGGCGGCCGCCGGATCTGCGTGGTCAACGGAGACCCCGCGCCCCCCGGGCCGGAGGAGATCGCCGCGGTCAAGCGGGGCAACTACGCCTCCGCAGAGCAGCTGGCGGCGGGTCTCGCCGCCAACATCCGGTATCCGGCCAATGTGGAGCTCCAGCGCCTGATGACCCGAGCTTTCATCGATCTGGTGCTGGAGGAGGGGGAGCGGTGCGGCGGCAGCGTCTCCAAGCTCACCAGCCGGGCGGTGTACCTCCTGTGCTGGCTGAACCGGTATCAGAAGGACCTCTTTCCGGACTGGAAGGCGCCGGAGGTGGCGGTCTTTCTCCAGTTTGGCAGATGCGCGTCGGACACCGGAGCCCTGTTTCTGCAGCTGCTGGCCCGCCTGCCGGTGGATGTCCTGTTGCTGCTCCCCAATCTGAATGAGGGCAGCGCCCTCCACACCCCGGATCTGCTGGAGGTCCACTGTCCCCAATCCGTCTCTCTGGACCGCTTCCCGGTGGACCAGAACCAGGCCCGGGTCACCACCGCCGCCTATCAGGCGGAGCGGGATCTGGACCGGCTGATGTACCAGGATACGGGACTGTATCGGAACCAGCAGTACGCCAAAGCCTCCACGGTCCTGCTGCAGACCATGTACGAGGAGATCCCGATTCTGTGGGACCAGGAGATGAAATACCGTCCCAGCTTTTCCGCCGCGGGGGACACCGTCACCCTGCCGGTGATCTGCCAGAAGATCTGCGGCGTGAAGGACGGCAACGCCTCCCAGTACTGGCTGGACATCAAGAAGCTCATCACGCCGGACACGGAGGTGGTCCGGTCTGTCCCCTGGGTCCAGGGCACGGATCCCAACCCCGTGAAGCCGTACGCCACGCAGTTTTTGAAGAACGGCAAGCTGCTGCGCGGCAAGATCAAGTCCCACAGCGCCTATCTCTACGGCATCCTGCGGGCGGAGATGCAGGAGCACCTGTTGGACAAATTGCAGCTGCTGCTGGACCAGAAGCTGATCCGCGGCACCTTTGAGAACGGCACGGAGTACACGGTGATCGCCACCGCCCTGAATCTCCCCAAGGACCTGCTGCGGAAGATCCAGAAGTTCGACTTCACCAAGAAGAACCCCAAGCTCATCTACATCAACCCCACGGAGGAGAGGATCTCTCTGGAGGACAGCATCCTCGCCGCGTTTTTGAGCCTAGTGGGCTTCGACGTGCTATTCTTCGTCCCCACCGGCTACCAGTGCATCGAGCAGCACTTCACGCGCCCCTTTGCCAGCGAGACGCAGATCGGGGACTATCTTTACGACCTGCGGATTCCTGATTTCAACACCGTGCAGGAAAGCGGACTGCACTCCATCAGAAAACTATTTGGAAGGAGTATATGACTTATGGGCCTGAATCTCAGCAGACCGACCCCATCCCAGCCTCAGCCCTCTCAGGGACAGGCACCTGCCGCCCCCCAGGAAGAAGAGAGCTATCAGCAGTACGACATCTCCGCCGACCGGCAGATGATGACCCAGACGCTGGTCAACTCGCCGGAGGTGGATGCCCTGGCCAGCCAGATCGAGGTATACAACCTGGAGTCCATTGTCTCCTTCGGCGCCGGAGCAGCAGACGAGATCTCCAAGTGCTCCGACGTGGTACTCAACAGCATGAACCTGTCCCAGCTGGATGACTCCAGCGCGATGCTGAACACGCTGGCCAAGATCATGGACAAGTTCGACATCGAAGAGATCAAGGAGAACCCCGGCCTCTTCGGCAAGCTGTTCGGAAACCTCCGCAAGCAGCTGGACAAAATCCTCGCCAAGTACCACACCATGGGCGATGAAGTGGACAAGATCTATGTCCAGCTGAAGCAGTACGAGGCAGACATCAAGCAGTCCAACCGGAAGCTGGAGGAGATGTTCCAGGCCAATGTGAACTACTACCACGAGCTGGTGCGTTACATCCTGGCCGGTGAGCAGGGGTGCCGGGAGCTGGAGGCATACATCGCCCAGCGCCAGGCGGATATGGAGGCCACAGGGGACAACTCCATCCAGTTCGAGCTGACCACCCTGAATCAGGCCCTGATGATGCTGGAGCAGCGGACTCAGGACCTGCGGACGGCGGAGAACGTGGCCATGCAGTCCATCCCCATGATCAAGACCATGCAGTTCAGCAATATGAATCTGGTGCGGAAGATCAACTCCGCCTTCATCATCACCCTGCCGGTGTTCAAGCAGGCGCTGACCCAGGCCATCATGCTCAAGCGCCAGCGGCTGCAGGCGGAGGCCATGAGCGCCCTGGACGCCAAGACCAATGAAATGCTGATCCGCAACGCCCAGAACACGGCGGAGCAGGCCAAGATGACCGCCCGTCTGGCCTCCGGCAGCTCCATTAAAATCGAGACGCTGGAGCAGACCTGGCGCACCATCGTCAGCGGCATCGACGAGACGAAGCAGATCCAGGAGAACGCCCGCAAGCAGCGGGTGGAGGACCAAAAGCGACTGGAGGCCATCAAGGCCCAGTTCGACCAGATGTATCACATGCCGGACAAGGGGTCCGTGAATCATTAAATATTGGGAACGGAGGAAATCACTATGCCGATCAATCTTTCCAAGGGACAAAAAGTCGACCTGACCAAGGGCAACCCCGGCCTCACCAAGATCATGGTGGGCCTGGGCTGGGACGTGAACGCCTTTGACAGCGGCAGCGCCTTTGACCTGGACGCGGCTGCCTTCCTGCTGGGCGCCAGCGGAAAGTGCCCCACGGAGCGGGACTTCATCTTCTACGGCAACCTCAAGCACAGCACCGGCGCGGTGGAGCACATGGGCGACAACCTGACCGGCGAAGGCGACGGCGATGACGAGCAGATCATGGTGGATCTGGCCAAGGTGCCCGCCAGCATCGAGCGGATCGCCTTCACCTGCACCATCTATGACGCGGAGAACCGCCGCCAGAACTTCGGCCAGGTGTCCAATGCCTTCATCCGCATCGTGGACCAGTCCACCGGCACGGAACTGATCCGCTACGACCTGGCGGAGGACTTCTCCATCGAGACGGCCATCGTGGTGGGTGAGCTGTACCGCCACAACGGCGAGTGGAAATTCAATGCCATCGGCAGCGGCTTCCAGGGCGGTCTGGCAGCCCTGTGCGGCCACTACGGCATTGACGCTGAGTGATTACAAGGAGGAATATCATGCCTATCAGTTTACAAAAAGGACAGAAAGTCAGCCTGACCAAGGGGAATCCCGGCCTGACCAAGGTGGTCGTGGGCCTGGGCTGGGACGTGAACAGCTTTGACACCGGCGGGGATTTTGATTTGGACGCGGCGGCCTTCCTGCTGGGAGAGAGCGGCAAAGTGACCTCCTCCGGGGACTTCGTGTTCTACGGCAATCTCAAGCACAGTTCCGGCGCGGTGGAGCATCTGGGCGATAACCTGACCGGGGAGGGTGCCGGGGACGATGAACAGATCCGCATCGACCTGACGAAGGTGCCCGACAACATCCAGCGCATTGCCTTCACCGTGACCATCTACGAGGCGGAGAGCCGCCGGCAGAACTTCGGTATGGTGAACAACGCCTTCATCCGCATCTTCGATGAGACCAACGGCCAGGAGATGCTCCGCTATGACCTGGGCGAGGACTTCTCCATCGAGACGGCGGCGGTGTTCGGTGAGGTCTATAAGAACAACGGCGAGTGGAAGTTCAACGCCATTGGCAGCGGCTATCAGGGCGGTCTGGCGGCCCTGTGCGCCAACTACGGCGTGGACGTGGAATAAGCATCCCGACAGGGAGCATCAGATCTCTCCGGCCGCGCCCGGGGGCGCGGCCGGACATTTTGAAGGAGGAAATATATATGTCTGTGAGTCTGCAAAAGGGCCAGAAGATCAGCCTGACCAAGGGCAACGAGGGTCTTTCCAAAGTCATCATCGGTCTGGGCTGGGATGAGGCCGCCAAGTCCAAGGGCGGTTTGTTCGGCGGCCTGTTCGGGTCCTCTGGCCCCGCCATCGATTGCGATGCCTCTGCCTTTGTGCTGCAGAACGGCAAGCTGACGGACAAGAAGGACATCGTCTACTTCGGCAATCTGAAGCACTACACCGGCACTGTCCAGCACATGGGCGATAACCTGACCGGCGCCGGCGAAGGCGACGATGAGCAGATCGTGGTGGATCTGGCCCGCGTCCCCGCGGAGTATGACCGCATTGTCCTGGTGGTGAACATCTATCAGGCAGTGCAGCGCCGCCAGCACTTCGGCATGATCCAGAACGCGTTCATCCGCATCGTGGACGCCCGGAACAACCAGGAGATGTGCCGCTACAACCTCTCCGAGAACTACGACAACATGACCGCCATGATCTTCGGCGAGGTCTATCGCAACAACGGCGAGTGGAAGTTCAACGCCATCGGCCAGGCCACCACGGATCCCGGCCTGGTGGAGCTGGCCCGGCGCTATATGTGAGCGGCGGCCCCAAAAAAAGATATTGAAAATTTGAACCGCGGGAGGGGTCTGCTGTGCGCAGGCCCCCTTCCCGCAGCGAATGGGTGTAACAATCATGCATTTTAATGGACTGACTGACAAACAAGTTGAGGAATCCCGAAAAAAGTACGGGTCCAATGTGATCCCCGACTCCGAACCCACCACCTTCTGGGCGGAGTTCAAGGAGACGTTCAAGGACCCCATGATCCGCATCCTTCTGGCTATTGCGGCCCTGATGATCGTCATGTGTGTGCTGGGCTATGCGGAGATCTATGAGCCCATCGGCACTGTCGTGGCCGTGCTGATCGTGGCATTCGTCTCCGCCAAGACCGGCGTGGCCAGCGACACGAAGTACCGCCAGCTGAAGGACAGCACCAAAAAAGATCAGTGCAAGGTCTACCGCAACGGTCTGGTCACCGTCATCGACGTGGATGACGTGGTGGTGGGGGACAAGGTCCTGCTCCAGTCCGGCGACAAGGTGCCGGCGGACGGCGTGCTGATCCACGGAACTTTAAGGGTGGACAACTCCGCCCTCAACGGCGAGGCGGAGGAATGCCCCAAGACCGCGGCGGACGAGTCCTTCCCCCTGCCGGAGGACATCACCGGCGACACCTTCGTGGACGCCCACTCCCTGTTCCGGGGCGCCGTGCTGTTTGACGGCGAGGGCGTGCTGGATGTGCGCAAGGTGGGCCTTGCCACCATGATGGGCAAGATGGCCGAGGAGATGCAGGACGACGAGCCGGACTCTCCCCTGAAGGTGAAGCTCGGGAAGCTGGCGGACATGATCTCCCGCTTCGGCTACATCGGCGCCGTGGTTATCGCCATCATGTACTTTGGCTACTTCATCCTCTCCGCCGGCGGGTTTGCGGCGTACTTCTCCTCCGGAGCCCCAGTCATCATCCAGGACATCGTGGAGGCTGTGTCCCTGGCGGTGGTCATCATCGTGTGCGCCGTGCCGGAGGGGCTGCCCCTGATGATCTCTCTGGTGCTGATGCAGAACACCAGCAAGATGCTGGACCACAACGTGCTGGTCCGCAAGGCGGAGGGCATCGAGACCGCCGGCTCCCTGAACATCCTGTTCAGTGACAAGACGGGCACCATTACCAAGGGCCACCTGGAGGTGGTGGAGTTCTTCACCGCAGACGGCGTGGCTATCCCTCTGGATCAACTGGCCCAGCAAACCAAGCTCAAGGGCCTGATCGATCTGGCCATCGGCAAGAACAGCCAGTCCATGTATGACGGCAGCGGCCGCGTGGTGGGCGGCAACGCCACGGACCAGGCGCTGATGCGCTTTCTGGGGCAGGAGACCTTCCACAAGCTGGATGAGGTCTCCTCCTATGCCGTCACCAAATCCCAAAGCTTCAACTCCGCCAATAAGTTCAGCCAGGCCTACATCGCCGGGGCGGGCCGCACCTTCTACAAGGGCGCGCCGGAGAAGTTCCTGGCCGTGGCCCAGAAGTACCTCAGCCTGGACGGGGACGAGCATCCCCTGGACCTGGAGTCCCTGAACGCCAAGATCGACGAGCTGGCAGGCAAGTCCATGCGGGTGCTGGCCTTCGGCTACTCCCCCAGCGAGATGACGGAGAACGCCATCAACGCCGACACGGTGCTGATCGGCCTGGTGGGCATCCGGGACGACGTGCGTCCCGAGGCCCGGGAGGCCATCGCCGAGGTGCAGAAGGCCGGCATCCAGGTGGTCATGATTACCGGCGACCGGCTGGAGACCGCCGTGGCCATCGCCCGGGAGGCCGGGCTGCTGCGGACCCGGGACGATGTGGCGCTGACCTCCACCCAGCTCAACGAGCTGTCCGACGACGAGGTGAAGAAGATCATCCCCCGCATCCGGGTCATCGCCCGCGCCCTGCCCACGGACAAGTCCCGGATGGTGCGCCTGTGCCAGGAGCTGAACCTGGTGGTGGGCATGACCGGCGACGGCGTCAACGACTCCCCGGCCCTGAAGCGGGCGGACGTGGGCTTCGCCATGGGCAGCGGCACCGAGGCTGCCAAGGAGGCCGGCAAGATCGTCATCCTGGACGACAACTTCAAGTCCATCAAGGACGCCATCTGGTACGGCCGGACCATTTACCACAATATCCTGAAATTCTGCAGGTTCCAGCTGGTCATCAATGTGGCCGCCGTGGTGGTCAGCGCTATCGCTCCCTTCTTCGGCGTGGAGGAGCCCCTGAAAGTCACCCACCTGCTGTTCGTGAACCTGGTGATGGACGGCTTGGGCGCCATCATGCTGGGCAATGAGCCCGCCCAGGAGCGGTATATGTCCGAGCCGCCCCGCCGCCGGGATGAGAGCATTGTCAGCAAGTCCATGATGGCCCAGATCGTCACCATGGGCCTGTGGCTGACGGCGTTGAGCTTTGTCTTCCTGAAAGTGCCTTTCTTTGACAGCTTCTTTGCCAGCACGGAGCAGAAGCTCTCCGCCTATTTCGTGCTGTTCATCTGGAGCGCCCTGTTCAACGCCTTCAACGTGCGCAGCGACAGCTTTGACATCTTTAAGGATCTGAAGCTGAACCCCGGTTTCATGCGGGTGTTCGTTATCATCGTCCTGGTGCAGGCGTTCATCGTCAACGCTGCCCTGATCCCCGTGCCGGTATTCGGCTGGATCAGCAATATGTTCAGCTGTGTGCCCTTCCCGCCCGCCGGGTGGGCTGCCGCCATTCTGCTGGCGTTCACCATGATCCCCGTGGACATCCTCCGCAAGGTGATCGTGGGACGGAAGTAAACCGAAAAAAGAGGCAGGCATCCAAAATGCCCGCCTCTTTTTTCTTCACCGCCTTTTTGCCAGCACCACGCCGAATACCGTGCCGGTGACGCCGCCCACCAGATGCATGAAGTTGGCCACGTTGTCCCGCAGGGCCACCATGGCGTACACCTCCTGCCCCAGATACAGGACCGCTGCCAGGATCAGCGTCAGGGGGATGCGGCCGTCCTTCATGCCCGCCAGGGAGGCCAGCATAATCAGCATGAACACAATGCCGCTGGCCCCCAGCAGGGCGGAGCCGGGGAAGAACACGCATTGCAGGATGCCGGAGACCCCCGCCGTCAGTAGAATGCCGGCCAGCAGCGTCCGGCTGCCGTACTTCTCCTCCAGCGGTGGGCCGATCACCAGGAGCAGCAGCATATTGCCCAGGAAATGGTCGAAATCCGCGTGGCCCAGCACATGGCCGAACAGCCGCACATAGAACAGCGGATCTGCCAGGGAGGAGCGGTAGACACAGAAGGCGTGGAGGGTGGTCCACCCGCTGGTGAGCCAGTCCAGCAGCAGGACACCCAGGGACAGCAGGAAAAAGGTCAGGATCACCGGAGAATTGTATTGCAGCTTTTTCATGGTGCGCTCCTCCCCGCCGGCCGCGGCGGTGTTGTTTTTCCCATCTTACCACAGATTCTCCGGCGGCGCAATTTGAAATGGCCGAGGCGCGGGAAAGAGGTTTCTTTGGGGTGGAAGCTGTGCTATAATCAAAGTCTCACCACGATTTCATGACACGACGAAGGGAGGGTGCCGCAATGCACCCATATACGGCCGCAGACACGCTGCGGATCGCCAAGCGATACAACAACCCCAAGCGGAGCTACCTGCTGGTCAATCCCCTGCAGGCCAAGCACATCCCTGTGAGCCCCGCGGCGGCTCTGGAGATGATGGGTGCCCTGGGGAACCAGGTGGCCGCCAAGTACCCGGAGGCCCGGCTGGTCATCGGCTTTGCCGAGACGGCCACCGCCATCGGCGCCGCCGTGGCAGCCCGGCTGGGGCCGGACTGCCTCTATGTCCACACCACCCGGGAGGCGTTGGACGGAGATTGGATCCTCTTTCGGGAGGAGCACAGCCACGCAGCGGAGCACCGGCTCTGTGCCGACCAGCTGGCGGACTGGATCGACCGCAGCCCCGCCATCGTATTCGTGGATGACGAGTTCTCCACCGGGCGGACCCTCATCAACATGGTCCAGCAGCTGCGGGAGCGGTATCCCCGGCTGGGCGAGCGGCGGCTGGCAGCTGCGTCCATCCTCAGCCGGGTCTCTCCGGAGAACCAGGCCAGGCTGGCAGAGGCCGGCATTGCCTGTGAGTGCCTGGTGCGGCTGGAACATCAAGACTATGAGCGGATGGTGACCGGGATCCCTGTAAAGGAGGCGGCTCCCCCTGCCCAGGGCCCCCTGCCGGACCTGCGGACGCTGTACACGGCGGAGCCTCTGCCGGACCCACGCCGTGGTGTGGCCGTCGGCTGCTATACGGACTGCTGCCGCGCCGCCGCGGAAGAGCTGCTGTCCCGCCTCCGGGAGGAGCTGCCGGACCGGGGCGCCCTGCTGGTGCTGGGGACCGAAGAGTGCATGTATCCTGCCCTGACGGTAGGGTCGCTGGCGGAGCAGACGGGTCTCTGTGCCACAGTGCGCTGCCATGCCACTACCCGCAGTCCCATCGGCATCTGCCCTGACTCTGCCTACCCCATCCGAAACGGGGTGCTGCTGCCCAGCTTCTACGGTGGGGACCGGAAGACATATCTCTATGACCTGGCTGCCTATGACGCCGCTCTGGTGGTGACGGATGCGCCCGCGGCGGTGGACGGGACCGCCTGCACCCGGCTGGCGGCGGCCCTGGGGCAGCTGGGCTGTCCCCGACTCTATCTCTGCAGAATTTGAGAGGATCTTATGTTCAGCACATATCAAAGTCAGGATGTGACCATCCTGCTGAAAGACATCACCGGCCTGGTGACGCCCCTGGGCACCCGGGAGCGGGAGGCCAGGATCCAGAGCGGTGTCCACTACTCGGAGATGCTGCCCCTGGAGTATGAGCCCTCCCCGGCCTATCTGGCCGCCTATCACGACGCCCTGGAGCGGTACGCCGGCATTACAGCGGAGGCTGTGGCCCGGGCGGCGGAGCAGATTTGGGAGAGCAGGGGAAGGCAGTGCGCCCTGGTCTCCCTGGCCCGGGCAGGGACGCCCATCGGCATTCTGATCCGCCGCTATCTCCAAGGCCGGTACGGTGCCGACCTCCCCCATTACACCATCTCCATCATTCGGGGCCGGGGGATCGACCGCAATGCCATGGCCTATCTCCTGAACCGCCACGCCCCTGGAGATATCCAGTTCGTGGACGGCTGGACCGGCAAGGGCGCCATCCAGCGGCAGCTGGACGCAGCCATGACGGACTACCCCGGCGTCTCGCCGGGGCTGACAGTTTTGTCGGACCCGGCCAATGTGGCCGCCATCTGCGGCACCCATGACGATTTCCTCATCGCCAGCTCCTGCCTGAACTCCACCGTGTCCGGCCTGTTGAGCCGGACGTTCCTCCGCGGCGACATCATCGGCCCCGGGGACTTTCACGGCGCTGCCTTCTACCGGGAGCTGAAGGACCAGGACCTGACGTACCAGTTCATCGACACCATCCAGGCCCATTTCCCCGCCTGTGCCGACGCCGTTCCCCCGCCCCGGCGCAGCGGCCGGACCGGACTGGAGGAGGTGCACCGGATCGGGGCGGACTTCGGCATCCGGGACATCAATCTCATCAAGCCCAGCATCGGGGAAGCCACCCGTGTCCTGCTGCGGCGGGTGCCCTGGAAGGTGCTGGTCCACAGCCTCCGAGACGAAGCCCATCTGGGGCACATCTACCAACTGGCCAGGGAGAAGGGCGCGGAGCTGGTGGAGTATCCCCTGGAGAACTACCGGGCCTGCGGCCTGATCCGGGACCTGGCGGACACATAGCCATGGGAACGATTCTGTTTGCCAGCGACCTGGACAACACGCTCCTCTTCTCCCACCGGCACCGGCAGCCCGAGGACCGGTGTGTGGAGCGTCTGAACGGGGCCGAGCAGGGCTTCTTCACCCGGGAGACGCCAGACCTGCTGCCCCAGGTCGTCCAGCGGGTCCATCTGCTGCCCATCACCACCCGGTCCATCGAGCAGTACCAGCGCATCCAGTGGCCGGACGGCACGGCGCCCAGGATTGCCCTGACCGCCAACGGCGCCGTCCTGCTGCGGGACGGTCAGATGGACCGGGCGTGGTACGCCGCGTCCCAGGCGCTGGTCCGGGACCACCGGGAGGCGCTGGCCGCGGTCCTGGATCATCTGACCCGGCAGGGCGGGGCCACCTCCGTGCGGTGCGTGGAGGGTGTGTACGTCTACGCCGCTTATCCGGACATCCCGGCGGCGGAACGCGTGGCCCGGGATTGGTGCGGCGGCTCCGCCCTCCAGGCGGTGGTCTCCGGCCGGAAGGTCTATTTCTTTCCACCGGGGATCGACAAGGGGACCGCTCTCCGCCGGGCGGTGGAGCGGTTCGGCCCGGAGCGGGTGATCGCCGCCGGGGACAGCGTCATCGACGTGCCCATGCTCCGTCAGGCGGACCTGGCCCTGATCCCGGACGCGGAGCTGCTGCCCCGGCTGCCCCGGGAGCGCACGCGGGTGTGCGGCAGGGACTGCCGCTTTCCCGACTTTGTACTGGAGAACGTGCTCCGCTATGCCGCCTCTCTGGAGAACACTTGATTTTTCCACCCAAAGATTCTATACTGAGGTTATCAAAATAAGGGGAGGATCTGTCTATGAGCGAGTATTCCGGCAACATCCGGGATCTGCCGGTGGTGACCGGCGGACACTTCATTGAAAATTCCACCAAGAAGATCGTCTTCGGGCCTGACGGCCGGTTCTGGAACGACTATGTGATGCGCCTCTTCACTCTGGAGCCGGAGGCCGAGAGCAGTGTCCACTCCCACCCCTGGCCACACTGGTTCCTCTGCATCCAGGGGGAGGGCTATTTCCTCATCGACAAGGAACGGGTGCCCCTGGAGTTCGGCACCTGGGTCCATGTGCCCGGCGGCGTGCGCCACAACTTCGGCAATACCGGCAAGGGGCAGCTGATGGCCCTGTGCATCGTGCCGCCGGAGGGGGATGTGAATCCCCTGAACGGGTGCTGAACCGTTTGCCTGACCCTGCCAAAAAGAGACCGGACAGAAATCTGTCCGGTCTCTTTTACCGTGTGCGATTGGAAATAATACCCAAAAAGCTTCATGTACAGCAGCATTTGCCGGTATTCCCGGTGCGCCGGATCATGCGGGAATCGCTGTGCCCGTTCCGGCCCCTTTCCGGAGAGCCTGCCAAATCACTCTGCCTCGAAGCCCCATGCCTTTTCAAAGCCATCCCGGGTAGCACCGGCAATGCGGCCCGGCATCTCGGCGCTGCCCACCAGAATGGCGTTCAGTCCGGCGGCCCGGTAAGACGCCTCCATGACCTCCTGGCTGTGGGTGCCCATGGCCAGCACCACGGTGTCCGCGGCGATGGTCTTGGTCTCACCGGTAGCCATGTCCTCCACGGTCACGCCGGTATCAGTGACGGCAGTGAGCCTGTGGCTGGTGTAGACCTCCGGATCATAGGGCTTGATACGGCTGTAAATGTCGTTGAACACCACGCCGAAAATCCCCTGGCCCATGGTGGGGTTCATCTCCACCATGGCGAGGCTGTGGCCCTGCTCCAGGATCATCTCCGCGCACTCCAGGCCCGTCAGGCCGGTGCCCACCAGCACCACCTTGCCGGTGCAGGGGGCCTTACCCAGGATGACGTCCTCCGCCAGCACGGCCTTGTCGATGCCGGGGATGGACTTCGGCACCACCGGCGGCGCACCGGCAGCCAGAAACACCCCCACGGGGTGCAGGGCCGCCACGGTCTCCGGCGTGGCCTCGGTGTTCAGCTTCACGGTGACGCCCAGCTCCCTGGCCTCCAGCGCCAGCACGTCGGTGACGTCCTGGAGGTTGGCCTTGTGGGGCGGCAGCTTGGCGATGTTCAACGTGCCACCCAGGGCGGCCTCCTTCTCCAGCAGCGTCACGGCGAAGCCCCGCTTGGCCAGGATGACGGCACACTCCAAGCCGCCGGGGCCGCCGCCCACGACTACCACGGGGCGGCTGTTGCCGTTCTTCTGGAGGTCCTGCCAGCGGTAGCGGTACTCCCGGCCCAGCCGGGGGTTCAGGGAGCACTCCACCGGCATGGCGTTGCCCAGCAGCCGCTCCCGGCAGTACATGCAGCCGATGCACTTACGGATGCTCTCCGGCCTGCCGGCCTTGGCCTTGTTCATGAACTCCGGGTCCGCGAACTGGCTGCGGCCCAGGGCCACGAAGTCGCTGACGCCCTCCTCCAGCAAAGATTCGGCGAAATCCGGGTCCTTGATGGTGTTGGTGGCGATGACGGGGATGGACAGCGCCTCCTTGAAGGCCTTGGCCACGTGCTTCTTCCAGCCGGGGGTGTAGGAGAAGGGCTCGCAGTTGGCGTTGCCGTTCCAGGAGCTGCCATTGGAAATGTTGATGCAGTCGATGCCCTGGGCCTCCAGGTGGCGGCCGATCTCCAGGCCGTCCTCCAGCGTGAGGAAGCCGGGCTCGTCGGTCATCTCGTCGCCGCAGATGCGGACCGAGATGGGATACCGCCCCAGCTTGGCTCGGATGCCGGCGATGATCTCGTCGATGAAGCGGCAGCGGTTCTCCAGGGAGCCGCCGTACGCGTCGGTGCGGCGGTTGTAGTACTTGCTGAAGAACTGGGCGATCAGATAGGAGTGGGCGCCGTGGAGCTCCACACCGTCATAGCCCGCCTTCTTGCAGCGGATGGCGGCGGCGATGAACTTCTCCTGCACCCGCTTGATGTCCTCCAGGGTCATCTCCCGGGGCACCTCGCCCCCGGGCGCCATGGGGACACCGCTAGGGCTCAGGTTCTGCCGACCGGTGAAGGCGCTTTTGGAGGTGGCGCCGCCGTGGTGGAGCTGGGCGAAAATCTTGGCGCCGTAGGCGTGGACGGAGCGGGTCAGCTCCTCCGCCTCCTGGACGTTGTAGTCCTGGGCCATCCGCAGGTTGTGCTGGGTGGGGATGGAGTCCACGTCGTCCACTCCGGTGTACTCGTTGATGATGAGGCCGATGCCACCCTTGGCCCGCTCAGTGTAATAGGCGATCAGACGGGGTGTGGCGTTGCCCCGAATGTCCGCCAGGTCTGTGCCCATGGGGGACATGACGGCCCGATTCCGGATGGTGAGGCCGCCGATGCGGCCAGGTTCAAAGAGCTTTTTGTACGCCATGGGTCAGCCCTCGAAATTGCGGTTGTGGCTGAAGTGACCGGGATTGGCCACTGGGGCGATGGTAGAAACCCAGCGGTTGGTGTAGTTGAAGAAGCCGGCCACAAAGGCGGCCTCCAGGATCTCGTGGTCGTTGAAGCCCGCCTTGCGCAGGTTCTCGATCTGGGTCTCGTCGATCTCGTCGGCGTGCTTGGTGACATACCAGGCATACTCGCACAGGGCATACTGCTTCTCCGTCAGCAGATCCTTGGCGGAGCGGAAGTTGTAGCAGAGCTTATCCACCAACATGGGATTCTTGGTATAGCCCCGCAGCGCATCGCCGTGGGTGGTCAGGCAGTAGGAGCAGCAGTTGATGGAGGAGACTACCACGCCGATCATCTCTTTGTCCGCGTTGGTGAGGTAGCAGGTGTCCGGGTTGAACAGGGATCCCTTGAAGTCCAGGAAGCCGATGTACTGGGATGCGTTCAGAGGCAGGACCTTGAACAGGTTGTTGATAAAGCCCCAGTTCTTCTCCATGGTCTCCACGTTCTCGTTAAAGACGGCATATTCCTTGTTGGTCATCTCATTGCGGTTGGGCTTTTCCAGCCGGGAGAGCTGTTCATCAAATTCCAGTGCCATAGTGCGATCCTCCTGTAAAAATAAGCTGGTTTCATGATAGCATAAAAACGTTTGAGTGTAAAGAAGCGCAGGCGCGGCAGAGTGCAGCTCTGCCGCGCCTGTTGCGTCCGAATCAGTCCACCGGGCAGATGGCGAAGCATCTAGTGGGGAATCCGGTGCCGTCCTTCAACTTGGGAAAGCCGATGACAATCAGGCTGCCCACGGGCGGGACCTGATCCAGATTCCGCATGACCTCAATCTGGATCCGGTCCACCTGGAGGATGTACTGCTCACCGGGATAGGGATAGGCGCCCTCTTTGGTGGTGACGAAGCCGGGATCGGTGTCCGCCGGCTCGTGGCCGATGGCGCCGATGTTCCGCTCCTCCACCAGCCACTGGATGGCCGCCTTGTCCCAGCCGGGATAATGGGGCACGCCGTTCTCATCGGGATTGTCCAGGTTGGGCTTTTTGTACCAGTCGGACCGGAAGGCCACGAACGCTCCCTCGGGGATCCTGCCGTACTGGGCCTCCCAGGCCTTCAGGTCGTCCACCGTCAGCATGAAGTCGGGGTTGGCGGCGCACTCGGCGGACTTGTCGATGACCACCAGGGGATACATCAGCTCCTGGACGGTGATCGCGCTCATGTCCCGGCCGCTGCCCCAGAAGTGCCGGGGCACGTCGGTGTGGGTGCCGTACTGGCTGGCCACGCTGTACTGGATACAGCGCATAGGGGCCATCATGTCCTCAGGCGTGCCCTCCGCATAGTCGAACAGCAGGTCCGCCTGCAGGGGCTTGAAGCCGAACCAATGGGGCGTCTCAGGACTCAGCTCATGGGTCAGGTCCACCCACTTGTACTTGGGGGACTTCAACTCTTTGATCTGCTCCCACAGTGTCAAATTCGCCATAACGTGTTTCCTCCTTTTCATGTGACGGGGTATGCTTGTCTCCAAACGCGGTGTGCGTCTCGATAGATGCAGTATACAGGGAAATCCCAGAATTTGCAATCTGCGAAGTGTAAAAAAATATTGTCCGCACTACAAAACCATTTGTCTTTTTCTGTTTTGATGTGGTTTTCAGACAGCAGCCCGCCCAGTCTCTTCCGGCGCAGAAAAAGGCCGCCGCCCGTAAGGGCAGCGGCCTTTTTTCGTTGCGCTATCGCTCCGGCGGTACCGCCAGCTGGAAACTCTCCCAGGTGTATTCCGCCGCCTCCACCTGGCCCCAAGTATACCCGGCGGCCTCGCACTCCGCCCAGGTGAGATAGCGGAAGTAAAACTCCACTTCCAGGTGGCAGGGCAGGATGTCCAGAATGATCTTTCGGATCTGGTCGAAGTCCTCCGGCTCTCCGGCCACCTCCGGGAAAATCACCCGCAGCTGTCCCCCGCCCATCTCCAGCGCCCGGGCGCGGATTCCGCAGCCCCGGATCGTCCGGTCGATGGCCGCGGGCGTCAGGCTGTCCCCGTCAATCTGCAGAAGGGCCGCGATGGCGGCCCTCCGTTCCTCTGCCGTGACGGCGGCGGGGCGGCGGGCAAACAGGGCCTCCCGCCGGGCCAGCCCCTCTCCCTCCGCCGTGGCAGTCAGCGCCTCCCGCTCGATCTCCTCCAGCCGGCGGCTGACTGTGTCCAGCCCTGTTCCCAGTGCGCAGACGGCCGCGCCGCTGGCGGAGTGCTCTTCCAAGTCATAGATTCCCAGCGGTGAGAGCAGGCTGCGCAGGTGCGCCTCATACATCGTCGTCCGCCTCCATTTCCGTCACCGTCACCCGGCCCAGCATGGGCAACGTTCCGTCCTCCGCCGCCAGATCGGCAGCAGGGGCCAGCAGGCGGTAGTTCTCCACGCCCTCCACGTGGTACAACAGGTCCCCCAGCTCCGCCAGCAGTACCGGCCCGCCCAGCCTGCGGCCGCTGAAAAAGCTCGCCAGAGCCTGCTCTGCGGCGGCCTTCACCGCGGAGAAGTCCGCCCCCTCCCGGACGGCCAGCTCCGCGGACACGTCCATCTCCACCGCCGCCGGGGCCTTGACCTGCACGTCCACGGCGATCTCCCGCCGCTCCTGCAGGTCCGCCTGGACCGCCGCCAGCAGTGTCCCATTCGGCAGTCCGGCCGCCGTGGCGATGTATACATCCACTGTGCCGATCCCCCGGGCCCGGCCCACTGCCCGGGCTGCCGCCACGCCCTCATGGCCCATGGCGGTCTGCTCGTACCAGGCCGCGTTGGCCCCGTTGGGCAGCCGCTGATAGCTCTCCAAAATCCGGCTCCGCAGGCTCGCGTCGTCCTCCTGGTCACTGCCGCCGGTGAAGGGCGCCGGATTGGTGCATCCGGTGATCCCCACCGGGCAGGCGGTGAGGATCACGATGGTCCCCGCGGCGGCATTGCCGCTCCGCCCAGGCTCCAAGGCCTCCGCCGGAGCATCCACGGACAGCTCCCCTGCTGCCAGCACCGCCTGCGCCGTGGTTTGGAACCGGGTCTCTCCCTCCGTCATGCAGACCGTTCCGGCGGCGATGCGCAGAGCCGTGGACGGCGCCCGCTCCACAGAAAAGCGGAGCGTTCCCACCGCCTTCGTGGCCGCCGTCCGGGCGATGCCACGCATCTGGGCGTGGTAGTCCAGATACACGCCCCGGGCCGTCTGGGGAAAGCTCTGGTCCAGCACCCACTCGCTCTGGATGCCCAGGGCCTGCAGCTCCGCTGCCGCAGCGTACAGCCGCACGGCCAGATCGCAGTCTGCCTCTGGTGTGAAGCCCGCCCGCTGGGCGAAGGCCGCCAGCAGCGTCTGGTAGATCTCCTCTGTCGTTTTCAAACAACCGCTCCTCTCACGATACCTCCACGGTGACGGACAGAGCCTCTCCCTGCCAGGTGAGGCCGACCGTCACCTGTGCCCGGCCGCCGCCGGATTCCGTCAAAATCACCTGCTCCACCGTCAGCCCCGGTTCCGCCGCCAGGGCCTCCGCCACATATTGTTCCGCCGCGCTCTGCCGTCTGGCGGCGGGCAGCTGTCCCAGCTGCCACAGCCGGCTCCCCAGCTCCGGCAGGAATGGGAAGGTCCCCCGCCGCGCTGTCAGGCGGAAGAGAACCTGCTCCAACAGGGCCTCCCGGCCCTCGGTCCGCCGCAGACCACCGGTCCCGTCAGGCACATAATCTCCATTCCGCAGGGAAAGTCCCATCTCCATCCCCCCTCAGCTCTCGCAGGGCGCATAGGGCTCCCCGTTCACCGTCAGGCTGCCCTGGATGCGCACTTTGCCCCGCAGCTCGATCTCGCCGCCGCTGCGCAGGTACACGCTGTTTCCGCCGGGGGTGAAGAGATAGACCTCCCCCGGTCCCATGCCTTCCGGGATCAAAGCCTGCTGCTGTCCTGCCACGCACTGCTCCTCCCCGCCAGGGCCACCTTTGATAACCAGTACCGCAGCGCCGCTCTCCGGCATCCACACATAGCCGCCGGGGCCATACACTGGAAGCGCCCGTACCTCCCCCCGGGTGACCACGCCCACGCTGTCTCCGGCGATGGTGGTCATGCCCAGATCCGCGTCCGCCGTGGGCGCCGGCGCTTTCATCTGTCTCGATAGCCACATCTCATATCCGCTCCCTCAGTATCAATGTACAGACCTCTCCCGTCTCCGGGGAGGCCGTGTTTTCCGCCTCGGCCACCCGGTACTCGCCGGAGAGGCCCATGGCCTCCAGTTCCAGCCGGACCGTGTCCCCGGGAAACGCCGGGAAACACCCGGCCAGCCCCAGCTCAATGGTCAGTTCCTCCTCCCGGGACTGCCGGATCTGATACTCCCCGGTATACCGCATGGCAGCCCAGGTGCTCTGCCCCGGGGTGTAGACCACCCGGCGGCACTGGCCGCCCCGGTCCAGCATGTCCCGGTTCTGCACGCTGTAGGACACGTTCCGGGTCTTGTCGATGACCAGCACCTCCGTCAGCACACCGTAGTGGTCCTCCCGCAGGGTGCAGGAGAGGATCGGGCTGGTCCCGTCGATGACGATCCGCCGCCCGTCGTCCCGCTCCGGCGCCGCCACCAGCAGCCCGTCCCGCCGGAAGCGGGGCGAAAAGCCCCCATAGGTCCGGCAGAAACCCTCCAACGCCTTCCACTGACTGGTGCCGGCGGCCACGGTGTAAACAGAGTCCGCCGACACCGGCGCGATCTCCGCGCAGGAAATGCCGTAGGGCGCCGCATGGCACCGGACGATCTCCGCCAGCGTGGCTCCCTGGTACGTCACCGGCCGGGACTCATTGTCCAGCAGCCGGGCGGCGTATCCCCGGCCGCAGATGGTCACCGTCAGTCCCGCCGCCGTCAGCTTCACCTCGTACTCGTCCACGATGCCCCGCAGCAGCACCCCGCCGTTCTCGTCCAGCGCCAGGAAACCCGCCGCCAGATGCAGCAGCTCCGCCATGGTCCTGTCGTACACGCAGGTGACTTCATAGCTGTCGCAGGGCACGCCGCCGGTGTAGGTGATATTCCAGCGCAGCAGCACCGGCAGCTCAAAAATCCGGTGGTCGCTGGTGATGATCCGTCCTCTCATGGTATCCTCACCTGATCCCCCGGGTAGATCAAGTTGGGGTTCTTGATCTGGGGATTGGCTGCGATCAGGGCGGTCAGCGCCACGCCGTACCGCCAGGCGATCCCCCACAGGGTTTCTCCTTTCCGCACTGTATGGACGGCACCCCAGCCTCCGGCGGGAATCTCCGGGTCCGTTCCGCCCTCTGGCTCCCCTTCTACGGGCACTTCCACCAGCCCGCCGGAGGCCGTGCTGTCCTCCCAGAAGGAAAAGCGGTAGCGCACATAGTCCGGCAGCGGCTCCTCCATCAGCTCCAGGGTCACGAAATAGGCGCTGACCGTCCGCCAAACCGGGTGCACCAGCAGCCCCGGCCCGGTCTGGTCAAAGACCTCCGCCAGCGTCTGGAACTCCTCGTAGGCCCGCTCCCCTGCAAAGATACCCTCTCCCCGGAAAATGCGGTATGTCCGCCCCAGATCCTGCAGGTACCAGCCCCCCAGGGGGATCTTGTGGGCTGCTATCTGCCGCCGGTACTCCACTGCATAGATCTCCGGGTTGTGGGGCCAGGTGTAGTCCTTAAAGCGCATGGGTTTCAGCAGCAAATTCTCACCTCCTCAGTCATACAGCGGGAATCCGCCGTCATACCGGCGGGCGTCCCGCTGCACCGTGCGGGACAGCGCCCTGGCGCTCTCCATCATTCCTGCCGCGCCGGAGTCCCGGCGTCCCGGCAGAAGATAGAACGTCTCCTCCGCTTCGCCGCCGGGCGTTGCTGTCCCGCCGCCGTCGGACAGACCGCCATCCTCCGTCATGGGATTCCGCCTCCCGGCAGAATCGGCAGTCTCTCCGGTACCAGCCGGTCCAAAGGCGGCCGTATACTGCCGCTCCGCACGCTTCCGGGCCAGGGCCAACCGCAGCGTCTCCCCCGCCGAAGTGGGGCCGGTCTGCCTGTCGGCCCCAGCGCCCGCGAAGCTGTTCCCACGAATCTCCCATCCGCCGGTCCCAGACGCCGTCCCGTCCGTTTCCCATGGGGCAGGCGCTGCCGGAGACGTTCTCTCCGTGGCTGGAGAGGCGGCTGCGGCCTCCGGCTCTTCCGCACTTCCGCCGCCCAGCATCAGCCGCCCCAAGGCGGTCCGCTGCCGCCGCAGCATCTCCCGGATGTATTCCATCTCAGCCCTCCTTCAACGCCTGGAACCGCCCCTGATCAAAGTCCCGGTTCACCGCCGCCGGAGCGGGGGAGGGTTCCTCCCCCGCCAGACGGCGCAGCAGTGTTTCCATCTCCCCGGCGGTCAGCCGGGTCAGGACCGCCGCGCCGTCGGGGAACACCGGCTTCCCCTGGCGCAGGCAGCTCTCTGCCAGCACCTGGGCGTTGCACAGCAGGGCGCGTTCCAGGGGCTCCTCTGCCAGCTCCCGGGTCCCCCGCCAGATCTCCAGCAGCCGCCAGGCCGTGGGCGGCCGCAGCTCGTCCAGTTCCTCCATCATGCCGTGGTCTCGATCCGCTTGGAGGCCACCACGGTCACCTTCTCTGCCACCATGGCATTCAGCTGGCCCTCTTCCTGAATGGCGCTCCACTGGCAGCTGCTGTAAATGACCTTCCGGTCCGGCTTGCAGATCACCAGGGAGAAATCCCGCAGGTCATAGAAATTGATGCCGTCCGTCACCGCGTCCTCAGTGGCGTACAGCCGTGTCAGCTCCAGGGTGTACTTCCGCTGACCCTCGATGGTGGCCACCGGCTCGCTCTCGCCGAACGCCTCTACGCTCTGGCTGGATTTGCTGGCCCGGGCGGTGTAGCCCTGCACCACCGCGATCTTTCTCCCATCCAGCTCCAGATAGATGTCCGCGCTGGTGGGAAATCCCGTTGCTTCCATACCGTCTCCTCCTTACACCGTGATGTGGACCGTCAGATAGATCTGGTTCAGCCCATGGGCCACCGCGAAGCTGAACTCCACCAGACACACGGTGGGGTCATCCTCCGAGGCCGTCACCGTCACCTCGCCATAGCTGTCGATGATCTCCTCGGCCACCTTCTTCTCCAGCTCCACAATCACCTGAGAGCGGATGGCGCTGCGGCTTTGGGCCGTGTTTTTGGCCCGGGCGAACTTGCTGCGCAGGGCCTGCCGTACTGTCGGGATCACATCGTCCACGATCAGGATGGTGGTCAGCTCCCGCCAAGTGGTGTCCGCTGCACCGCCGGTTGTGGTCCGGGTGGTGA
Source organism: Oscillibacter sp. KLE 1745 (assembly GCF_000469445.2). Lineage (NCBI taxonomy): Bacteria > Bacillati > Bacillota > Clostridia > Eubacteriales > Oscillospiraceae > Oscillibacter > Oscillibacter sp. KLE 1745. The sequence goes on from NZ_KI271777.1 coordinate 29,745, forward strand.
TCCCCCGCACCGGGGATACTGTGCCCGCCGTGCTCTCCAGGGGCGTCACGCCGCCCCGCACCAGCAGGTCGATGTCATTGTCGGTGTATGCGGTGCCCAGGCCCCCCAGCCCCCGGATCTCCGCCCCGTTGAGCGGCACTCCCGGGTCCCGTCCGGAGGCGATGACCCCTGCCAGGGCCGCTGCGGCGAACACGCCGGGCAGCGTCTTCCCGCCGCTGTCCAGGGCATCGGGCCCCACCAGCACCATTCGCTCGCTGTTTAGCGCCGCCGCGTGGGTCACCAGCTCCGCTGCCGACTCACCGTCGCCGCCCACCACGGCGATCCGCTCCATCCGGGCGGCAGAGGCATCCTCCACCGCAGTCCGCAGCGCCTGCTGCACCGTCTCCTCGGCGCTGTCGCACACCAGAATCCGGGCCTCCTCCCCGCCCAGGGCCGCGAAGGCGTCCTGGTAGTCCTTCACCGCGCCGGCCTCCGCCACCCGGACCGCCGCCACAGTGGAGGCGCCATTGGCAAACAGCAGCCGCAGGATGGTGCTCATCCCCGGCGTATCCGCTGCGTCCTCGCCGAAGGCCGCCACGCCCGCGGCATAGCCCGTCAGGGTCACCACCTCTCCGGCGGTGCCCTTCACCGCCTTGGCCGCCACGCCAATGACCTTGGCGGCCCGCCCGGCGGATACTACCGTTGACGCGTCATAGCTGGAGTACACCCCCGGCCGCTCATGCATTGTCTCGCTCAAGTGGTCACTGCTCCCTTCAATCGAAAGTCCAAAAATACCGTGTCGCCCTCTTCCGCCCGGGCCAGGAAATACGCCCGGCACCGGAGTCTTCCCCGCCGCAGGAACAGCTCTGTCTCCCGCTCCCAAGTCAGGGCTTCCCAATTCAACTCACCGGGGCGGATGCCGGCGGGCAGCCTTCCCAGCAGCACCTCCGCCGCCGTCTCACAGCCCTGTTCACAGTCCGCAGCCCGCTGTCCCCGGATCTCTATGGAGATCACCGCCTCCAGCTGCTTTCCATACAGCTCCCGCGGTGCGCCGGCCCCGGTATCGAAGACCTCGCCCAGATAATTGCAGAATCCCACGGTCCGGCTCTCTGCGGTCTCCACAGCCACCGCTGCCACCGGGCAGCCATACCGCCTGGCCCGCTGGTCCGGGTAGGCGTCCAGCGCCGCCACCCCCTCCGCCGCCAGGGCGGAGACCACTGCATCCCGGATCTGACTCAGCTCCCGCATTCCGCCGCCTCCCGCTCCTGTTCCAGCGCCGCCCAGTAGTGGGACAGCGCGTTACCAATGTAGTAGGGCCTGCAGCTGCGCACCCGGAAGCGCGTGGCCTCCCAGGCCAGGGCTTCCCCCTCCTCCAGGGCCGTCTGCCCCAGATACAGCCACAGCCGCCCATCCACCCAGCCGATGGAGGTAACGTCACTTCGGGCCCATTCATCCCGCTCCGTCATCGGCTGTAAAAACGCCCGCACGGTCCGCTCTCCGTCCGCCGTGTCCACGGTGACATCCTGTCCATATCGCTCCAGGACCTGCCGCACCCAGTCTGTCATCCTCTCACTCCCCGAAAGCAAAAATCGTCCGGCACCGCAAAGGGTGCCATCAGCCGTTCCGCCGTGCGCCGCAGGCTCTCCGCCAAAGCGCAGCTCTCCGCCGCGCCGCGGATCCGCACGGACACGCTGCCCGCTGTGAAGCCGGACACGCCTTCACCGCCCCGCGCCACCGCCAAGTCCGCGGCGGCGGTGAAGGCCACGGCGCAGGGGAACGCCTTGCCGCAGTCCTCCGCCGTCATTCCCGGCCGCAGCCGCTTCTCCCACTGCTGCTCCGCCGCCTGACAAAGCAGTTCCAGCAAAGCCTCTTCCGCCTCCCCGGCCCCGGAGAGTTCCCGGGCCAGAGTCAGGACCGTCTCCTGTGCCCCGCTCATACCACCAGGACCTTGGATGCCTCCGTGAACAGCTTGGCAAATCCGGAGATGGAGGTGATGGCCGCCCGCTCCAGCTGGCGGTCAATGAGCTTGTCATACTCCACCGTGATCTCGCTGCCGCAGATCTGCTCCAGGGCGTAGTTCCTGTCCAGGCCGATCAGGATCCCCGCCGGCATGGCAGAGGTCCGCAGCAGTTTTGCCCCCAGGGGCGTGGTCAACGTGCCGGTGCCCTGGAAGTTCAGCCCCGTCAGGGGATTCTGGAACTCATCCAGCTTCAGCATGGCCAGCATCACGTCGCTGCCCACCAGCATGGTGTTCATGGTGTAGGGGTCGAACTGGCTCCAGAACTCCAGCAGGGCGTCATAGGTCAGCGTCCCCTTGGTTCCGGTGATAGGCTTCGTGCCGATGGTGTACTGCTGTGCGGCATTCTGATTTCCGTCGCCGCTGCGCAGCACCCCGATGGCGTCCTCCAGATGCATCCGGCCGATGTAGGCGCCGATCTGCCGCAGGGTCACGGAAAACAGGTCCAACCGCTGGAACCGGATAGCTTCATAGGAGGCCACCAGCATCCGGCCCCGCTTGTAGAGGTGCACCAGGTTCTCCTGGGTGCGGACGGTGGTCTCCGGGATCCGGGCGCCCTCTTCCACCCGGCGAAGCTTTTTGTCCTCCTCGCTGGGTACAGAGACGATGGACCGGTAGTCCATGCCGTCAAATCTGGTCACCGTAGCGGTGATGGCCGGCAGGATGCTCTCTTCCTCCATCCCCTGCCGCACCACTCGGGAGACGAACTCCGGGAACAGCACGGCGGAGTCGGAGGTGTGGAAGAACTTCTCTACCATATCGCTGCCCGCGCCCTTTACATGGATGTCAAATCGCTTCAGCTGCCGCTGAAAGGCGTCCAGCCCCTCCAGAGGCGTACCCCGGTAGTGTTCGCTGGGGTCCAGCTCCTCCAGGGCCTGGGAAAAGCTTCGGCCGCTGCGGCCGTACATTCCCTTTTCCAGCTTGATGTTCTCAAAATGATATGCCATCGTCTCTCTCCTCCTCACAGTACAAAGGTCACGGTCTTGGCGGTGGTGTCCACATCCACCACCAGATAGGTGCTGCCGTCCGCGTCCGCCTGGACGCCGCCCTCGCCGTCGGCGCTGAGGCCGCTCCAGCCCAGGGCCGGTGCCGCTCCTTCTGCCGGTACGGTGTACCCGGCGGTGACCATGCCGCCCAGGGCCACGGCGCAGGCGTCGCCGCCCCGGCCGACAGAAAGCACCATGCCGCAGAAATCGTCGCCCGCCGCGCAGGCGGCCACCGTGCCGTTGGCACTGACCTTCACCAGCTCCCCCTCCGCCAGATCGTCACAGGCAAAGGTGGCGGCCCACTGGCCGATCCCCTCATAAGAAAGCTTCATGCTTCATCCTCCCTTAGATCAGAAATTCCGTCTCGTCCTCTGTTTTTGCCGCTCCCCGGCTCCGCAGCTGCGGCACAGGCGGGAACCGGCGGGCTGCCTGGGCCCCGTAGACCCGCTTCAGCTCCAGCAGCTCCGGCTCCTCCAGATGCTCCGCCGCCTTGGCCAGGGCGCCGCCGTCCACGCTGTCGTCCGCCAGCATGGCAAGCCGCGTCACCTCCCGCCGCAGCTCTCGCAGGTATTTCCGTCCCAGCTCCGCCTGGGCCCGCAGCTGTGCCATCCCCTGGTTTTCGGGGCCGTATCGCTTCAGGACCCCCGCCTTTCGCTGGGCTGGCACCGCCACGAAGGACCACTCGTATGCGTCGGTGGGATCCCGCAGCTCCAGGTAGCACAGCTGCTCCCCGTACCGCTGCCCCGGCGTGTGCTGGCAGGTGCCGCCCTCTGCGCCGCAGATGGAGCACACCCGCCGGGCCACGCTGCACCCCACGCTGACCTCCCGCTTGATGCCTCCCTCGATCTCCGCGATCAGATCCGCGTTTTTCTCCGTCCGCAGCAGATAAGCCCAGGCCTTCAGCCAGCAGTAGCCGTCCCCTGCCACGGTCACCTGGGCGCCCTCCCGCACCATCTCCGTCCGATAGATGCGGGCGGTCTGCCCCTCCGCCGTCCACTGGTGGTCAAAGATGCCGCTCTTCCCCACGAACAGGTCGCCCAGTGTGTTGAGCGCCGCCGTATCGAACCGCTCCCAGTCCCGGTCCACCTCGTTGTCGCACAGCCGCAGGGAAAAGGTGTACACCTCCTCTGCCCGCAGGGGTGACTTGGCAAAGCGGTTGATCGCCGCCAGCTCCGCCTCTGCCGGCACGCCTCCCGTTGCCTCCAGATTTTTTTCGAGTTCTTTCATACCTCTCTCCTTGTATGGAACGCGGCCGCCTCCGCCGCGTCGTTCTCAAGCCGCAGCTTCCGCGCCTGCTCCAGATAGAGGGCCGCACGGGCGTCCTCCACCTCGTCCTGGAGGTTGATGTCCTCCCACAGGACTTCAAAGCCGCAAGTATACCCGTGCATCCGCAGCCACAGCCGGCAGATCCGCTCCACCACCGGCGTAATGGTCCGCCGGATGGCCGTGATCTCCGTGGTGAGCATGTCCGCCTGCTGGGAGCTCATCCGCTCCGTGGAGCTCCAGCTCAGTCCCAGCATAAAGGGCGGGATCCCCGTCTTGGCCACCACCTGTTCCAAAATCTGCCGCACCGGCACCTCGCTGTCCAGGACGGGCGCGTCAGCGCCGATGACCTGGATATCCACATCTCCCACAGCCACAAAGTCCCGCACGCTGCCGCTCCTGGTATCCTGCATGGCCCGGGACCACTCTCCTGCCAGCATCCGGCTCCGCTCCTCCGCTTGGCCGTTTCCGCCGTCCCGGCAGGTGACGGCGAAGCGCAGGCTGCCGCATCGCTCCCAGTTAATCCCGATGGTGTGGTAGATCTTCATCAGGATATCCGTCAAAAACGGGAGCCCCCGCAGAAGGGACACGCCATAGGGGCTGTCCGCCTCAGGATTCAGAGGCGTGAACAGCAGCAAGTCCTGACAGGGCAGCGGCCCCATCCGCCCCTGCTCGTCGGGGCCGCAGATTGTAAATGCCAGGGGATGGTCTCCCTCCCGAATCTCAATATCCTCCACCCGGCCCCACAGCACGGCCGCAATCTCCCGGTTCCCTGCTGCGGGCACGATCTCCCCGATGGCTCGCCCGCAGGTCAGCAGAGCGTCCAGGTAGCCCTCCAGAAAGGCATTGACCCCATACTGCCCCCGTCCGGCCGGGACCGTGCGGAGGAATTCCCCCAGCCCCCGCTCTGCCGCCGGGTCGGAACAGGCCGCCGTCACACCGCCCACCATCCGGATCAGCTTGTAGATGGCGGCGTCCACCACCGGCACCGCCTCCCGTACTGCCCGGTACAGCCGGATCTCCCCACTGCGCATGGGCACATACTGCCCCAGCAGTCCAAATGGGTGGTGTCCCGTCTCCCGCAGCTGGACCGACGCTCCCGCCGGCGCCGTCTGTTTCCGAAACCACTTCAACTTCCAAACCTCCCGTCCATTCCTTACCGCGTTCCCTCAGGCCCGTCTCTCCACCCAGGTGGCCGCAAAGCCATTCTGCTCTTCCGCCGCCAGATCCATGGCGAAGTACCGCAGATCGTCCATGGCGTGGTCCTGCTCCTTTTTCGGAGCGTCCCGCCGCCCCTTGTCGTCCCAGCAATACGTTTCCATCTCCCGCAGGCAGTCGGCGCAGGCACCGCAGATCACGATCCGCCGCCGCTTCAGCAGGTCCGCCGTCACCCGGATGCCGTCGGCCACATCGTTGTCCGCCCGGACCACCCGGAATCCCTCCCGCCGCAGCGCCTCGATGAAACTTGCCGCCGACGGGTCCACGATCACCCTTGTGATCTCCCTGCCCTCCGCCAGCTCCCGCAGGTCCCGGACATACTCTGCGTCGGTCTTCTGCCGTCCCTCCCGGCGGGAGTCGTAGTAGAACTCCCCCACCCGGTACCAGATCTCTCCCTGCCGGCCCCACAGGCCGAAGGAGGCCGGGTTGGCGGTGCCGTAATCCACAGAAATCCGCCACTCCTGAAAATCTCCCTCCGGCACAGGCACGCTGTCCCGGTCCCGGTCGAAGAAGTCGTACACCCGCCCCTGGGCGGCTGTCCACTCCCCCAGCACGAATCGCCGGTAAAAAACGCCGGAGTAGGCGCTGCGATAGCGGGCCCGGATCCGGGGCGACAGGGCGGGGTTGTCCTCCATGGTGAAATGAAGGTACAGGGCCCGCCGTTCCCGCGCCCTCAAAATCCACTCTCGGTAAAACCAGTGCTGAGGGTTCTCCGGATTGCAGTTGAACCACAGGCGGCTCCCCGCCACGCTGCACCGGGCGACGGCCTGCTCCACAAAGCTCCGGGGCATCAGGGCCGCCTCGTCCAGCAGCACCCCCGCCAGGGTGCTGCCCTGGATCAGCGCCGCGCTGGACTCGTCCCGCCCGCCAAAGAGCAGGAAACGGTTTTCATGGCCCCCCAGCCGCACGGTCAGCAGGTTCTCCGACCGCCGCTCCCAGCAGTCGAAGCCCAGCCGCCGCAGATAGGGCACCAGCTCCGCCAGCAGGTTCCGCCGCAGGGAGGTGATGGTCTTTCCGCACAGTCCCAGCTGCCGTCCGTTGAACCTGGCCATGGCCCAGAGGAAGAAGGAGAGCCCCATGGAGAAGGTCTTGCCGCTGCGGACGGCCCCGTCGCAGATGATGGCCTCCCAATCTCCCGGGCGGCACCACCAGGTCAGCACCCTTCGCTGCTTTTGGGAAAACCGCATGATCTCAGCCGTCGTCCCACCCTCCTTCCTCCCCGGCAGCTTCCGTCAGCACCCGGTACAGCTCTCCGGCCCCCTCCGCCTTTTCCTCGCTCAGGAGCCCGTACAGAGCCTCCAGAGCCCGGATGCGGTCAATAAGCTTCACTTCCACGCCGCCCTTGTCCGTCACCTTCAGCTCCGCCACGGCAGACAGATCCAGCGTCTCCAAATCCGCCTCTTCGCTGTGCAGGGCCAGCCGCGCCGCATCATTCACCCGGCCGAAAGCCAGCTGGGCCAGACGCCGTACCACGTCCTCCCGATGCACCTGCCCAGCCGCTGCCTCCCGCATCCGCTCCAGCCGCCTGCGCACCATCTTCGTCTCCAGCACGGCGTATCCATCGGCGCAGCCAGCCATTGCCGCTGCCTGGTCCGGGTCCATGCACTGGAGATACTTCCGGCAGAATGCTTCGGCCTGCCCCTTCAATTTCTCCAAGGACGCGTACCTCCTTTCTCAGTCGTTCGATAATAACCGCCTTCCGGCCAAAAGTTGCACGCCGCCGGGCATCTCTTTTGACTTAATAATAAAAAAACGCTGTACCGCGGGCAGGAGATCCCCGCGGTACAGCGTGTTGCGCTCCAGATTTAATTGTATGGCTGGGTGAGCCGCCGGTTGGAGCCGGTCAGGCTGCCTCGCCGTCTCTGCCCTGCCGCAGCAGCTCCGCCGCCGCTTCGGCTCCCTGGACGCCATAGAAAATCATCCCCAGGGCCCGGTCCGTCTCGTCATGGCTCTGGACGTCGACCTTGGGATGGCAGGCCCGCCAGCGGAGCAGCTTCTTGGCCTCCTCAAACAGGCATCTGCCCAGAACCAAGCTCTTTCCCTTTGTGGTTCCACCCACTACCTGAAGATCGTCGATGTCAGACAGTTCCATGTAGAAAAACGTCTTGTCCCGGGTCATCAGAATGGCCCGCTGGTTGGTGATCCAATACTGCTCCCCCATGAGGTTCCGGCGCTCCGCCACGGGCGAGATCAGAATCACCGCAGCCACCAGCAGCACCAGGCCGATAAATCCCATACTGGGCGCCTCGGTCCTGGAAAGATACACGGCCAGCAGCCCGCCGCCCAGTGCCACCGTCAGTCCCCACTTCAGCAGGATCTGCTTTTTTGCCTCTGCCTCCAGAAGCGAAAACGGGGCGGGACGGCCCTGCCAGCGGACCTGCTCTCCCGGCCGCAGATATGTTTTGAGTCTTTCCTCCATACTGATACACACTCCTTTTGTTTTTCGGCAGCTCCCTGCCATCCATTATTATACGCATTCCGTCGTTCAACCGCTGACAAGGTCCATTTGGGGCTTGTTAAACGTATGCAAAAATCCACAGGTTTCCCGCCTATGTTCTTTAACGTTTTTTAGTGGAATCTTAACACCTCTTTCTGCTATAATAATGTTTCAAGCCCCACAGATGTAAGGAGGACCTGCTGTGAAGATCACCCGTTCCAGTTTGAAGCGTACCTTTTCCTTCTCCTGGCGCGACCTTCTGGTCTCCGCCGCCATTCTTCTATGCGCCACGGGGGCCTGCGCCCTTCTGCACCAGACGGCGGACACCATCGACGGCTTTGCCTCTCCGGTCTATGTGCTGGCCGTGCTCCTGATCTCCCGCTTCACCAGCGGATATCTCTTCGGGCTGATTGCGGCGGTGCTGGGTGTCATCGGCGTCAACTATGTGTTTACATATCCCTATATGGCGTTTAACTTCACCATTTCCGGCTATCCGCTGACAATGTTCACCTTTCTGGTGGTCTCGCTGGTCACCAGCACCCTGACCACCAAGACCAAGGAGCAGGACCGCCTCCGGATGGAAAACGAAAAGGTGAAGATGCGGGCGGATCTGCTCCGCTCCGTCTCCCACGACATTCGCACCCCTCTGACCTCTATCATGGGTGCCACCTCCGCCATTTTGGAAAATCCCGCCCTCTCCCCGGCCGAACAGCAGTCCCTTCTGGTGGATGTGCGGGATGACGCCCAGTGGCTCATCCGCGTGGTGGAAAATCTGCTCTCCATCACCCGGATCGGCAACGAATCGGCCAAAATCACCAAGGAGCCGGAGGCTGCGGAGGAAGTCCTGGATGAGGCGGTCCGCAAATTCCGAAAACGGTTTCCCGCCGTGTCCGTGGAGGTCCACGTGCCGGATGAGCTGCTCCTGGTCCCCATGGACGCCATCCTCATCATGCAGGTCCTGTCCAATCTGATGGAGAACGCCGTGTTCCACGGCGGAACCACCACGCACATCGCCCTGTCCGCGCAGCGGGATGGCCCCTGGGCCCGCTTTTACGTGCAGGACAACGGCCAGGGCATTCCCCCCCAGAAACTGCACACCCTGTTCAGCGGTGCGCTTCGCTGTGAGGACTCGTCCCCCGGCGACGGAAAGCGGAACATGGGGTTGGGCCTATCGGTCTGCATGGCTATCATCCGTGCCCACGGCGGCACATTGGAAGCAAAAAATCTGGAGTCCGGGGCGGAATTTTCCTTCTGCCTGCCGCTCACTAAGGAGGAAGTATCATGACGATTCGTGAAAAAATTCTGGTAATTGAGGACGAGAAGAGCATCTCGCACTTCATTTCCACGGTCCTCAACAACAACGGCTATGAAGCCATGCAGGCCCAGACCGGCGAGGAGGCGCTTTCCATGATCTCCTCCCACTGTCCCGACCTGGTCATTCTGGACCTCGGCCTGCCGGACATGGATGGTCTGGACATCCTCCGCAGCCTGCGCAGCTGGTCCAGCCTGCCGGTGGTGGTGGTCTCCGCCCGCTCCCATGAGCGGGACAAGGTCGCCGCATTGGATCTGGGGGCGGATGACTACCTCACCAAGCCCTTCGGCACGGACGAACTCCTGGCCCGGGTCCGCACCGCGATCCGCCACACCCGCACCATCTCCGGTAATGACGAAATCGCCCGGAACGGCACCTATACAGTGGGAGAACTGGTCATCGACTACAATAAGCACCAGGTCCGTGTCCGCGGTGAGAATGTCCACCTCACCCTCAGCGAGTTCCGCATCGTGGCCCTGCTGGGCAAATACGCTGGCAAGGTTCTGACGTATGATTTCATCATCAAGGAGCTGTGGGGCCCCCGGGCCAGCGGCGACAACCAGATTCTCCGGGTAAACATGGCCAACATCCGCCGGAAGATCGAAAAAAATCCTGCCGAGCCGGAGTATCTCTTCACAGAGATGGGCGTCGGCTACCGCATGGCGGAGGGCAGCTGATCCGCTCCGCCGTCCGCACAGGCGCATGAAGAGCTCCCAACCGGGCTTCTTCATGCGCTTTTTATGCATCGCTCCCCAAAAGTAAGCGCATTCTTGATAAGGCCGTCGTTTTCTTAGCGACATCTTAATTTCCGTGAACTATTTTTTAACGCTTATGCGGCCAAAAATCTGCTATGCTTATAGCCAGAAGCCCGCGTGTCCAAATCGAGGACCTGGCCGCGGGTTAAGGAAAAGGAGTGTGTGTTTTTATGGCAACTTTCTTGATCGGCCTCGTGGTCTTGTTCGTAGGCGCAGCCATCTATGGCAAGTTCTG
>NZ_KI271778.1:0-5607 GCF_000469445.2 Oscillibacter sp. KLE 1745
GTGTTGGCGCTACCTATCTTCCCGGGCCGTCGCCAGCCAAGTATTGTCAGCAGGAACGAGCTTAACTGCCGTGTTCGGAATGGGAACGGGTGGACCCTCGCCCTAATCAGCACCAACTCTATGTCATCCGGTCTTGCCGGAGAACAAACTGTATTATATTGTATTTCGCTTCCCTTGTCAAGAACTTTCGCCCTTGAAAAGTCTGGTGACCCGTACCGGATTCGAACCGATGTTAACGGCGTGAGAGGCCGCTGTCTTAACCACTTGACCAACGGGCCATGGTGCACCTTCACGGACTCGAACCGGGGACCCACTGATTAAGAGTCAGTTGCTCTACCAACTGAGCTAAAGGTGCAAATCCCTTGAGCATGCTTCCCTGCACCCTCAAAACCGAACAATGTGACGCCGCTTTCAGGCTCGCCTGCTTTCTCGTAGGTCAAGCCCTCGGGCGATTAGTACCGGTCAGCTCCATACATTACTGCACTTCCACCTCCGGCCTATCTACCAGGTAGTCTTCCTGGGCCCTTACCCTCTTTCGAGGTGAGAGATCTCATCTTAGGGGGAGTTTCACGCTTAGATGCTTTCAGCGTTTATCTCGTCCGTACTTAGCTACCCAGCTATGCCCTTGGCAGGACAACTGGTGCACCAGAGGTACGTCCATCCCGGTCCTCTCGTACTAAGGACAGCTCCCTTCAAATCTCTTCCGCCCGCAACAGATAGGGACCGAACTGTCTCACGACGTTCTGAACCCAGCTCGCGTGCCACTTTAATCGGCGAACAGCCGAACCCTTGGGACCGAATTCAGCCCCAGGATGTGACGAGCCGACATCGAGGTGCCAAACCTCCCCGTCGCTGTGGACGCTTGGGGGAGATCAGCCTGTTATCCCCAGGGTAGCTTTTATCCGTTGAGCGATGGCATTTCCACTCACATACCACCGGATCACTAACTCCAACTTTCGTTACTGCTCGACCCGTCGGTCTCGCAGTTAGGCTGGCTTCTACGTTTACACTCACTGCACGATTTCCGTCCGTGCTGAGCCAACCTTTGAGCGCCTCCGTTACTCTTTAGGAGGCGACCGCCCCAGTCAAACTGCCCGCCTAACAGTGTCCCCCGACCGGATTCACGGCCGCAGGTTAGAAATTCAGCAATCCAAGAGTGGTATCCCACCGGCGGCTCCACAGGAGCTGACGCCCCTGCTTCCAAGCCTCCCACCTATCCTGTACATGGGTTACCGAATTCCAGTATTAAGCTGCAGTAAAGCTCCATGGGGTCTTTCCGTCTAGTTGCGGGTAACTGGTATCTTCACCAGTACTACAATTTCGCCGGGCGGGCTGTTGAGACAGTGCCCAAATCATTACGCCTTTCGTGCGGGTCAGAACTTACCTGACAAGGAATTTCGCTACCTTAGGACCGTTATAGTTACGGCCGCCGTTTACCGGGGCTTCAATTCAATGCTTCGCTTGCGCTGACATCTCCTCTTAACCTTCCGGCACCGGGCAGGCGTCAGCCCATATACGTCATCTTTCGATTTAGCATAGACCTGTGTTTTTGGTAAACAGTTGCTTGGGCCTTTTCACTGCGGCCTCTTTCGAGGCTCCCCTTATTCCGAAGTTACGGGGTCAACTTGCCGAGTTCCTTAACAACCCTTCTCCCGTTGGCCTTAGGATTCTCTCCTCATCTACCTGTGTCGGTTTGCGGTACGGGCACCTTAGTATCCATCAGAGCTTTTCTCGCCTCTCAGCATCGCGGACTTCGCTACTATATTTTCGCTCCCTTTCGCCCGGGTCAACCAACGCCCGGGTTCCGCTATCCAAAAGTGTCCCTCTGACTTAAAGTTCGGTGGCTACGGAATTTCTACCGTATGTGCATCGACTACGCCTTTCGGCCTCGCCTTAGCTCCCGGCTTACCTTGGGCGGACGAACCTTCCCCAAGAAACCTTAGATTTTCGGCCATTATGATTCCCACATAATTCTCGCTACTCATTCCGGCATTCTCACTTCCATGCAGTCCACCGCTGCTTTCGCTACGACTTCACCCCACATGGAACGCTCCCCTACCACTGTCTTACGACAATCCTAAGCTTCGGTTAGATGCTTAGCCCCGTTACATTTTCCGCGCAGAGTCACTCGACCAGTGAGCTATTACGCACTCTTTTAATGAGTGGCTGCTTCTAAGCCAACATCCTGGTTGTTTTCGCAACTCCACATCGTTTTCCACTTAGCATCTATTCGGGACCTTAGCTGTAGGTCTGGGCTGTTTCCCTTTTGACAATGAAACTTATCTCACACTGTCTGACTGCTATGCATCAATTAGCCGGCATTCTTAGTTTGATAGGCGTTGGTAACCTTATCGGCCCCGCTACCATTCAGTGCTTTACCTCCGGTAATCTAACATAACGCTAGCCCTAAAGCTATTTCGGGGAGAACCAGCTATCTCCGAGTTCGATTGGAATTTCACCGCTACCCACAAGTCATCCGCCACCATTGCAACGGGGGTCGGTTCGGTCCTCCATGGGGTTTCACCCCCACTTCAACCTGCTCATGGGTAGGTCACCCGGTTTCGGGTCTATGGCAACGAACTTTACGCCCTATTCAGACTCGCTCTCGCTTCGCCTCCGGCACTGAATGCCTTAAGCTCGCTCGTTACTATAACTCGCCGGACCGTTCTACAAAAAGTACGCCATCACACGTTAACGTGCTTTGACAGCTTGTAAGCACAAGGTTTCAGGTTCTCTTTCACTCCCCTCCCGGGGTCCTTTTCACCTTTCCCTCACGGTACTGCTCCTCTATCGGTCATCAGGTAGTATTTAGGCTTGGAGGGTGGTCCCCCCTGTTTCCCACGGGGTTTCACGTGTCCCGCGGTACTCTGGATTCAGTCGCACGGCCTTCTCTTTCGGATACGGGGCTCTCACCCTCTGTGGCGGGCCTTCCCAGACCCTTCTCCTAGATAACTTCCGCTAAATGACTGTCCGCAACCCCGAGGAATAAATCCCTCGGTTTGGCCTCTTCCGCGTTCGCTCGCCACTACTTGCGGAATCTCGGTTGATGTCTCTTCCTCGCCCTACTTAGATGTTTCAGTTCAGGCGGTTCCCTTCCTACGCCTATTTTGTTCAACGCAGGATGACTGGATATTGTCCAGCCGGGTTGCCCCATTCGGATATCCCCGGATCAATGGATATTTGCTCCTCCCCGAGGCTTTTCGCAGCTTGTCACGTCCTTCTTCGGCTCCTGATGCCAAGGCATTCCCCTTGCGCTCTTTCCAGCTTGACCTATCGCCGTTCTCACAGCGACTTGTCAGAGAATTCTTGGTTCTCTTTGAGAATTATGCAGGCTTTACAAAGATCGAAATTGTATGTCACCCTGCATCCTTTCGGATGCTGTTCCACAATCAATTTGTTTCCTCTGTGTCTCCACAGAGAAACCTCTCTGTTGCCTTACTTGCTTTTGTCACATTGTTCAGTTTTCAAGGTGCAGATCGCCGTCCGCAAGCTTTCGCTTGTCTCCGGCACAGCTTCCAACCGCTTTTGCAGTCAGATTTGAAGATCCGATCTTTCGATCAGGTCTTCAAATCCAAAGGCAAATCGCCTGGTGGGCCCGAGTGGGCTCGAACCACCGACCTTACGATTATCAGTCGTACGCTCTAGCCAGCTGAGCTACGGGCCCTCGTCTTGGACGAGGTGACGCTTTATTCTCTTGGTGGAGATAGTCGGGTTCGAACCGGCGACCTCCTGCTTGCAAGGCAGGCGCTCTCCCAGCTGAGCTATATCCCCTTCTATCTCCCGGCGTACGCCCTCTAAATTAAACAACGTAACTCTTTTTCCGCTCCAGCTGACCAGGAATTCCAGGCAGAGCTTGCTCTGCCCAGGTCTCCTTAGAAAGGAGGTGATCCAGCCGCACCTTCCGATACGGCTACCTTGTTACGACTTCACCCCAATTATCGAACCCACCTTCGGCCGCGCCCTCCTTGCGGTTAGGCTACGGACTTCGGGTGTTCCCGACTCTCATGGTGTGACGGGCGGTGTGTACAAGGCCCGGGAACGTATTCACCGCGGCATGCTGATCCGCGATTACTAGCGATTCCGACTTCACGCAGGCGGGTTGCAGCCTGCGATCCGAACTGGGACGGCTTTTGGGGGTTTGCTCTGCCTCGCGGCTTTGCCTCCCTCTGTTGACCGCCATTGTATTACGTGTGTAGCCCAGGACATAAGGGGCATGATGATTTGACGTCGTCCCCACCTTCCTCCGTTTTGTCAACGGCAGTCTCGCTAGAGTGCTCTTGCGTAGCAACTAACAATAGGGGTTGCGCTCGTTGCGGGACTTAACCCAACATCTCACGACACGAGCTGACGACAACCATGCACCACCTGTCTCTACTTTCCCCGAAGGGCACCTGATGTATCTCTACTTCGTTAGTAGGATGTCAAGCCCTGGTAAGGTTCTTCGCGTTGCTTCGAATTAAACCACATAATCCACCGCTTGTGCGGGCCCCCGTCAATTCCTTTGAGTTTCAACCTTGCGATCGTACTCCCCAGGTGGGATACTTATTGTGTTAACTGCGGCACGCAGGGGGTCAGTCCCCGCACACCTAGTATCCATCGTTTACAGCGTGGACTACCAGGGTATCTAATCCTGTTTGCTCCCCACGCTTTCGCGCCTCACCGTCAGTTGCCGTCCAGTTATCCGCCTTCGCCACTGGTGTTCTTCCTTATATCTACGCATTTCACCGCTACACAAGGAATTCCGATAACCTCTCCGGTACTCAAGACCTACAGTTTCAAATGCAGTTTGGAGGTTAAGCCTCCAGATTTCACATCTGACTTGCCGGCCCGGCTGCACGCCCTTTACACCCAGTAAATCCGGACAACGCTTGCCACCTACGTATTACCGCGGCTGCTGGCACGTAGTTAGCCGTGGCTTATTCGTCAGGTACCGTCTTCTACTCTTCCCTGACAAAAGAAGTTTACAACCCGAAAGCCTTCTTCCTTCACGCGGCGTTGCTGGGTCAGACTTGCGTCCATTGCCCAATATTCCCCACTGCTGCCTCCCGTAGGAGTCTGGGCCGTATCTCAGTCCCAATGTGGCCGGTCAACCTCTCAGTCCGGCTACTGATCGTCGCCATGGTGGGCCGTTACCCCACCATCTAGCTAATCAGACGCGAGGCCATCTTCCAGCGATAAAATCTTTGACATGCCCGGGATGCCCCGGTCATGCGTCATGCGGTATTAGCAGTCGTTTCCAACTGTTGTCCCCCTCTGGAAGGTAGGTTCCTCACGCGTTACTCACCAGTCCGCCACTAAGCATTCCTATCATTTGGCCGAAACCTCAGTCAAGGGTGCTCCGTTCGACTTGCATGTGTTAAGCACGCCGCCAGCGTTCGTCCTGAGCCAGGATCAAACTCTCTATAAAATGGTATCTAAACGAACCGTAGTCCGTTCAAACCTTCATAGAGCTATTTGTCATAGCTTCATTTCTCCATCCCACCGGTAATTGACTCAACCCAGTGAGACGGCTTTGTCCTTTGGCAAACTCACCTAAATGAGCTCGCCTTCTGGTGCTTCCTTTTCGTTACGTTGTTTAATTTACAAGGTGCACGCCGTTCCCGGCGG
>NZ_KI271779.1:0-39390 GCF_000469445.2 Oscillibacter sp. KLE 1745
GAGGCCATCAAGGCCGCCAAGGCTGCGAAGTAAGCGAATAAAAGCCAAGAGCCGCACGGGTTTTGCCCGTGCGGCTCTGTTCTGTTTGAACGCCTATGGGGGATACCGGCAGTTCAGGACTCCGCGCGCTCGGCGGCACAATCCGGATGCTCTGCGACAAACTCCGCCTCAGCCTCCGCCAGGATCTTTTTGTCTGCCTTGGAGGCGAGTTGGGATTTATCGAATTTGGCGAACAGGTCCGGCCGCCGTTCCATAGTGCGCTTGTAGCTCTGCTTTTTCCGCCAGGCAGCCACCTTACCGTGGTCACCGGAGAGCAGGATCTCCGGCACTGCTCGACCGTGCCATTCAGCCGGGCGGGAGTATTGGGGATATTCCAGCAGCCCGTTCCAGTGGGATTCCTCCTCAAAGCACTCCGCATCCGGCAGAACGCCGGGCACCATGCGGCACACCGCGTCCGCCACCGCCATGGCGGGGATCTCTCCACCGGTGAGGACGAAGTCCCCCATGCTGATCTCCTCGTCCACACACTCGTCCAGGAACCGCTGGTCCACACCCTCATAGTGGCCGCAGACCAGGATCAAGTGGTCATATCGCGCTTTCAGCTCCTTGGCAACTTCCTGGGTGAAGGTGCGGCCGCAGGGGGAGAGGAAGATCGTCCGTCCGGGGCCGTAGGTCTCCACGATGTGGCTCCAGCAGCGGTACAGGGGATCTGCCTGCATGACAGCGCCCCGGCCGCCGCCGTAGGGATAGTCGTCCACCTGCATCTGCCTGTTGGTGGTGTATTGGCGGATCTGGTGGCTCTGGATGGAGATATAGCCTCGCTGCTGGGCCCGGCCCAGGATGCTCACGTTCAGCATGGCGTCCACTGAGTCTGGGAACAGCGTCATGATGTCAATTCTCATCCGTGGCCATCCCTTCCCAAACCTGGACCTCCATCCGGTTGGCGTCCAGGTCCACCGATTTGATAAACACATCCGGCACGGCGGGGATCAGATACTCCCGCGCTCCCCTGACCGTGTAGACCTTGTGAGCGGGATAGGAGTCCACCCGGGTGATCTCGCCCAGCGTCTCGCCGGTGGCGGCGTCACAGACGGTCATGCCCAGCAGCTCCGCATCAAAGCAGGCGCCCTCCGGCAGCTTGGCGTCTGCCCGGCGGATATACAGGTTCTTACCCTTCAGGGCCAGGGCCGCGTTCATATCATCCACGCCGGGGAACTTCATCAGCACCAGGGACTTGTGGACGTGGTTGGCAGTGGGGGTGACGGGGGCCCCGTCCAAATAGAACGTCTGGAACTGGGTCAGGAAGGCAGGGTCCTGGCCGTCCGGCTGTACCCGCACCTCGCCCCGGATGCCGTGGGCGTTGACGATGCGGCCGATTTTGATGGTTTCCAATCTCATAGGAGCGCTCCTTTGGGAAGTGATGGCACGCCGGGCCGTCTCCGACCCGGACAGGAGGCAGGCGAGCCCCGTACCCTCCTGCCTGACAACGTTTATTGGCTTGTTTCTGTGTCCGCCCTTCCCAGGGCGGAGGCGGGGAACAGAGAGATGGTCCCGTTGTCGTTGAGATAGCGCAGCAGGGACAGCAGGATGGGCAGGCCGAACAGGCCCACGATGCCAAACAGGTGGTTGCCCACAAACATGCTCATCAGTGTCAGCACAGGATGCAGGCCGATCTGTGCCCCCACGATCCGGGGCTCGATGATGTTGCGGATGACGGTGATGATGACGTACAGAACCAGCAGTGCGAAGGCGTGGGGAAGATCTCCGCCCAGCGCGGAGAGAATGACCCAGGGGATCATGATACCTCCGGTGCCCAGAACGGGGAGAATGTCGAAAATAGCGATCAGCAGCGCCACCAGAATCGCACGGTTCACGCCGATGAGGGTCAGACCAACGGATAGTTCCACAAAGGTGATGGACATGATGAGGGCGTAGGAGCGGATGCAGACGAACAGCGTTCCCACCACATACGCCTTGACCTGGAGTACCAGATTCCGGGTGCTCCCCTGGAGGCAGCCCAGGCAAAACCGCACGATCTTCTGGTAGTCGACGGCGATGAAGAATGTGGAAATCACCATCAGCAGCAGCCGGATCAGGAAGCCGGGCAGGGAGGTGGCGAAAGAGGTGGCTATGGACACACCGCCCACCAATACGACGGAGAGACTGGAGACCAACTGCCACAGCATATTGAGCAGCTGGGACTGCAGCTCCTGCAACGCGGACATGAGGGAGGGGTCCAGCTTGGCCAGCAGCTCCTCCAGCCAGGCGAAAAAGTCAGTGAGCTCCGGGAGAATATAGGCGGAATAGAGCGAGGGAATCTGCTGCACCACAGATGTGATAGTGGCCGTGATCCGGATTCCCGCCAGCGCCAGCAGCAGGCCGATGGTGCCGTATGTGAGGACCACCAGCAGTACCGCCACCAACCCCTTGGGCGCGTGGAGCACCCGGGAGAGGAAGCGGATGGGGCGGCGCAGCACATAGGCGATCAGAAACGCCAAGACGAACGGCAGCAGCAGCGGCAGCGCATACTGCAGCAGCAGATAACCCAGCACCAGAATCAGCGCTAGATAGGTCACATCAATGATGAATTTTTTCTTTTTTTCTGTGGACACCAAAAGCCTCCAATCCCACAGGCAGCGTCACCTGACGCTTGCGGTGTAGTACAGTAAGCAGTGGAACGGGCTGGCCGAAGCGGCGGAGCCGCAGCCCGGACAGCGGCAGCGAAATGATCGAAAAAGGAGGAGGCCTGGCCTCCTCCCTTCGGATCTGGCGGAAGCGGCCCGCCGGATGATCGGTTCAATCTACAATATCTACGGAAACCTTCTGGCCGGTGCGCTGGGCATAGGACCGGATGACAGTCCGGATCTCCTTGGCGATGCGGCCCTGCCGGCCGATGACCTTTCCCATGTCGTCGGGGGCGACGCGCAGCTCCAGCGTCAGCTCCTGGGGACCCTCCACCTCAGTGACAGAGACGGCCTCCGGATCATCCACAAGGTTTCTGGCGATGTAGAGCAGCAACTCTTTCATGCCCGATCCTCCGGATCAGAGGACTTCTACTTTTTTCAGCAGAGCTCTGACGGTGTCGGTGGGCTGGGCGCCGGACTTGATCCAGGCCTGGGCGCGCTCCGTGTCGATCTTGATCTCAGCAGGGGAGACGCAGGGGTTGTAAGTGCCGATCTCCTCGATGAAGCGGCCGTCCCGGGGGAAACGGGAGTCCGCTACCACAACGCGGTAGAAAGGAGCCTTCTTGGCGCCAAGGCGGCGCAGTCTGATTTTCACCATAATTTGTTACCTCCAACAGTAAACTCGAAATTTTTTATCTATAAATGCATAGCACTTATATCCACTTTATTTCAGCCGCTTCTTGCGACCGAAGCCGTGCATCCGGCTGCCCAGGCCGCCGCCTCCCATTTTGGAAAGCCGTCCCCGGGTCATCTGCTTGGTCAGCTGCTGCATCATATCGAACTGCTTCAGCAGCCGGTTCACATCCACCACCTCCAGGCCGCAGCCGGCAGCGATGCGCTTTTTCCGGCTGGCGTTCAGGATCTGGGGATTCTCCCGCTCCAGCGGGGTCATGGAGAGGATGATGGCCTCCGTGTGGGCCAGGGCCTTGTCATCGATGGTGGCACCGGCCATCTGGCGGCCCAGAGCACCGGGCATCATGCTGGCGATCTGGCTCAGGTCACCCATATTCCGCAGCTGCTGGAGCTGTTCGTAGTAATCCTGCAGCGTCAGGCGGTTTTTCCGGAGCTTTTCCTCCAGCTTGGCGGCCTGATTTTCGTCGTAGGTCTGCTGGGCCTTTTCGATGAAGGACAGCATATCGCCCATACCCAAAATGCGGGATGCCATCCGGTCCGGATGGAAGGGCT
The DNA here is from genome assembly GCF_000469445.2 of Oscillibacter sp. KLE 1745. NCBI lineage: Bacteria > Bacillati > Bacillota > Clostridia > Eubacteriales > Oscillospiraceae > Oscillibacter > Oscillibacter sp. KLE 1745. The sequence goes on from NZ_KI271779.1 coordinate 3,870, forward strand.
CGATCATATCCAGCTTCTCGCCGGTGCCCACGAACTTGATGGGCTTGCCGGTGGAGGCCCGGATAGAGAGGGCAGCGCCGCCGCGGGCGTCGCCGTCCAGCTTGGTCAGCACCACGCCGTCGATGCCCAGCGCCTCGTCAAAGGCAGTGGCGGCGTTCACCGCATCCTGGCCGGTCATGGCATCCACCACCAGCAGGATCTCATTGGGATGGACGGCAGCCTTCATCCGCTTCAGCTCATCCATCAGGGACTCATCCACATGGAGCCGGCCGGCGGTGTCCAGGAAGACCATATCACTGCCGTGGTCCCGGGCATGGCGGATTGCATTCTCTGCAATCTGCACCGGGTCACCTTGACCCTGCTCGAATACCGGCAGGTCCAGCTGGCCACCCACCACCTTCAATTGCTCGATGGCGGCGGGACGGTACACGTCGCAGGCGGCCAGCAGGGGCCGCTTGCCAAGCTGCCGGCGCATCAGCCCCGCCAGCTTGGCGGTGGTGGTGGTCTTGCCGGCGCCCTGCAGGCCCACCATCATCACAACGGTGGGACCGCTGTTGGCCATGGAGAGCCGGGCGGTGCCGCCGCCCATGAGCTTTGTCAGCTCTTCGTTGACGATCTTGATGACCTGCTGGGCGGGCGTGAGGCTGTCCAACACGTCGGACCCCACAGCCCGCTCTGTCACGGTAGCCACGAAGTCCTTGACCACCTTATAGCCTACGTCGGCCTCCAGCAGGGCCAGACGGACTTCCCGCATGGCCTCCCGGACGTCGTTCTCTGTCAAGCGGCCCTTGCCCCGCAGCTTCTTGAATGTTGCGTTCAGTTTTTCGGTGAGCCCTTCAAATGCCATGCGATCATTCCTTCAAAGCGGTGGCTTCCGCGTGAATCAATTCCGCCAGCTCAGTCAGACGGGGGTCCTCATACTGGCGGTAGTTGATGGTCTTCAGCTCGGCGGCTGCATCCTCGATGGCCTGCAAATGGCCCCGCATCTGCTCGAAGCGCCGGATCAGGCCGGTCTTGTCCTCCACCTCCTGCATGACGCCCTCCGCCCGGACGATCACGTCCCGGACGCCCTGGCGGGAGATGCCGGCGTTTTCCGCGATCTCAGCCAGAGACAGGTCCTCATTGTAATAGAGGTCAAAGAATTCCTTCTGCCGCTCGGTGAGGAGTTCGCCGTAAAAATCGAAGAGCATGGTCATGCGGTATGTCTGATTTTTCATGAACTCCCTCATTTCTGTAAAGCTGTATTCCTTTACAACGAGAAATAGTTTACAGGATTTTGCCGGAAAAGTCAAGGGGAAAAACGAAAGAAATCCGGAAAAAATTCCCCTCCGGCAGACCGGAACGGCTTGCCAAATCCGCGTTTGCGGCATAGACTGAGAGGGACTGAACAGAACGGAGGGAGTTTATGGTATTCGACGCGCATTCGGATCTGCTGTACGATGTGACCCGGCGGCGCCTGCTGGGGGAGCGGCGGGTGCTGGAGCACCACCATCTGGACCGGCTGCGGCGGGGCGGCGTGGAGGGGCTGGTACTGGCCGTCTGGGCCAGCGGGCCCCGGGAGACGTTCTGGAAGGACACCGCCTGGAAGGATCCTGCATCCAATTTGGGCCGCACCCATCAGATATTTGCCTGTGCCCGGGCAGACCTGGCGGAATGTCCGCAAATCCGCTCGGTCCACACCGCAGCGGAGGCAGAGGCTGCCCGGGCAGCGGGCCAAATCTATGCCTTCCTGGCGGTGGAGGGCATGGCGGCCATCGGCGGGAACCCCGCCGGCGTGGACTGGTACTACGGCCAGGGCGCCCGGCTGGGGATGCTCACCTGGAACGAGACCAATGCCCTGGCCGCCGGAGCCGGAGGCGATCCTCAGGCGGGTCTGACGGAGGCGGGACGCCGGGCGGTGCGCCGGATGGGAGAACTGGGGATGGTGGTGGACGTGTCCCATCTGAACGACGGCGGCTTCTGGGACGTGATGGACCTGGCCGCCGGGCCGGTGATCGCATCCCACTCCAACTGCCGTGCCCTGTGCGATGTGCGCCGGAACCTGTCCGACGACCAGCTGCGCCGCATCCGGGACACCGGCGGCGTGGTGGGGCTGAACGCCTTCCACGGCTTTGTCCACGCCGAGCCCCGGCAGCAGACCGCCAGGACCCTGGCCCTCCACGCCGTCCACATGGCGGAGGTCATGGGGGTGGAGCATGTGGGCTGCGGCTTCGACTTCTGCGAGTTTATGGGCCCTGGAAACGAGGGGGCAGAGGGCCTGGAAAGCGCCGCCCACATCCGGAACCTCTTCTACTGGCTGGAAAAGCTGGGGATGAACCGGCAGGAGCTGGAAATGATCGCCCGGGGCAATTTCCTGCGGGTTCTGGCGGGGCCAGACCTGCCGCCGCAATGAGAAAGACAGCTGCTCCCCATCGGAGCAGCTGTCTGATTTTCTGCATCACGGCTGTGTGAAGCCTAGATAGCGGGTGCCCTGAAAGGTCAGGCGGCCCGTGTCCCCTTCCACCAGGAGACCATACTCCCGGCCACTGACGGAGAACTCCATCCGGTCACCGCTCTCCACCTGAAAGGTGACATAGTACCGGGTGGAGGTGGTCATGTGATGGGTCTCGCCTCCGTGGTGATGGTGGGAGACATCGATCCGCTTGGCCACCACAGTGGCCTCCACCGTCAACCGGGGGGAGTTGTTGTTCCGGTGCCACTGGCTGACACCCCGGACGATCATCACAATGAAGAGACAGAGCACCAGGGCGAAGATCAGAAAGAACAAAATTTCGAATCCGCCGCCGAACATAAAGGAGTCTAAAAGCCCCATGCCGCCAAAGCCGGGCGTGGTCATGAAGATCCCACCTTTTCCTCTTGTTGAGACTGATTTTACCAGATACCGCATAAGTCGGCAAGAAAGAATTTGAATTATGGGAAGAGATATACTATAATAATCCCATGTTGTATTCCACAGAAGAGGAGTTGAGACCTTGGAAAGAACCAGAATCCAACTGGCCGACGGGGTGTATCTCACCTATCTGCCGGCCAGAAAGTTCAAGACCAGCCTGCTCTCCGCCCAGTTCGTCACCCCGCTGCAGCAGGAGACTGCCTCCGCTTATGCGCTGCTGCCGGCCATCCTGCGCCGGGGCACGGTGCGCTATCCCGACCTGGGGGCGTTGTCCGCCCGGCTGGACCGGCTGTACGGTGCCTCTGTGGACTACACCGTCCGCAAGCAGGGCGAGAATCAGTGCGTAGGCTTCGTGGCCAGCTTTATCGACGACAGCTACATCCCCGGAGGGGAACAGCTGCTGGAGCCGGTGGCGGAGCTGTTGGGAGAGCTGCTGTGCGATCCCGTGACCGAGCGGGGCCGCTTTGTGACCGCTTATTTTGAGGGGGAGAAGACCAACCTGATTGACGCCATCCGCAGCCAGGTGAATGACAAGCGGGAGTATGCCTACGCCCGATTGCTGCGGGAGATGTGCGACGGGGAGCCCTACGGCATCAGCCGCCTGGGCGACGAGGCGGGTGCGGAGAAGCTGCAGATGCCAAAGCTCCACGCCCTGTACGGAGAGCTGCTTGCCACCGCCAGGCTGGAGCTGTTCTACTGCGGCAGCGCATCCCTGGAGCGGGTACGGGAGGCGTTGGCCGCAGCTTTCGCCACGCTGCCCAGGGATGGGATCCGGGACATCGCTCCGTCCACGCCCCATCCGGCCCGGACCGAGGTGAAGCGGGTGGAGGAGGCCATGGACGTGACTCAGGGCAAGCTGGGTATGGGCTTTGCCTGCGGCAGCGACGACTACGCCGCCGCGCTGATGGGCAATACCCTGTTTGGCGGCAGCAGCAACTCCAAGCTGTTTTTGAACGTGCGGGAGAAGCTGTCCCTGTGCTACTACGCCTCGTCCGCCTACCACCGGCAGAAGCGGCTCATCACCGTCTCCTCCGGCATTGAGTTCCAGAACTACCAGAAGGCCTATGACGAGATCATGGCCCAGCTGGCCGCCGTGCAGGCTGGCCGCCTGGAGGACTGGGAGCTGGAGGGCGCCCGCAGTACGCTGCTGAATGCCTACGCCTCCATGGGAGATTCCCAGGGGAAGCTGGAGAACTTCTACCTGGGCCAGGCGGCCACCGGACAGGAGGACACGCCGGAGCTGCTGGCGGAGCAGGTGCGGCACGTGACGGCGGAACGCATCTTTGACGCCATGCAGACCGTCTCTCTGGATACGGTGTACTTCCTGAAGGGAAAGGAGACTGCGGAATGAAGCAGACGTTTTACGAGCGGATCGGCGAGTCCGTCTACCGGGAGGTGCTGCCCAACGGATTGCAGGTCTGCGTGGTCCCCAAGCCGGAGCACGCCAAGAAGTACGCCTTCTTTGCCGCCCGGTACGGCGGGATGGACACCCGCTTCTGTCTGGACGGTAAGTGGCTGGACACACCGGCGGGCATTGCCCACTACCTGGAGCACAAGATGTTCGACACCAAGGAGGGTAACGCCCTCCAGGAGCTGGCGAAGAACGGCGCGGAGCCCAATGCCTTCACCTCCAACGCCATGACCGGCTACTACTTCGACTCCACGGAGCACTTTGAGGAGAATCTGGAGATCCTGCTGTCCTTCGTCTCTATCCCCTATTTCACGGAGGAGAGCGTGGCCAAGGAGCAGGGCATCATCGGCCAGGAGATCCGCATGATCGAGGACAACCCCGACTGGCAGCTCTACACCCGGATGATGCAGGCCCTGTACCAGAAGAGCACTGCCCGGACCTCTATCGCCGGGACGGTGGAGAGTATCTCCCACATCACAGCGGAGACGCTGTACGACTGCCACAAGGCATTCTACACCCCCTCCAACATGATTTTGACAGTGGTGGGCAACGTGGATCCGGTCCATGTGGCGGACCTGGCCCGGCGGATCCTACCCCGGGAGGGTGGGCCGGTGGTCCCCCGGGACTACGGCCAGGAACCCGCCCAGGTGGCGGCAAAGGAGACCCGCATGGCCATGGAGGTCTCTGCCCCTCAGTTCCTGACGGCCTACAAGTGCGCCCCGGCGGCGGACGGGGAGGACTACCTCCGTACCGCCGTTCTGGGAGACATGGCCTGCGACATCCTGCTGGGGGATTCCAGCCCCCTGTACCAGCGGCTTTATGAGGAGGGGGTCATCAACACCAGCTTCGGCGGCGCCTTTGAGATGATGCCGGGCGTGGCATACCTCTATGCCGGCGGCGACAGCAAGGACGCCCGCCGGGCTGCCGCTGAGATCCAGAGGGAGGCGGAGCGCCTGGCAGCGGAGGGCATCGACGAGGACTATTACCAGCGGGTGCGCCGGGCGTCCTTCGGCTCCAACCTCCGGGGGCTGAACTCCTTTGAGAACATCGCCGTGACCCTGACGGAGGGGTATTTCCACGGCTATGATCCCTTCCGCTTCCCCCAGGTGTTCGACTCCATCACCAAAGAGGACGTGGCCGCCTTCCTGCGCCGCAATCTGACCGCGGAGCGGGCTGTGCTCAGCGAGATCGTGCCCAGGGAGAACTGAATCCAAGACAGAGAAAGAGGGGAACCCCATTTGAGAGCATTACAGGATATGCCCATCAGCTTTCCCGGCCTGTTCGGGGACTGGTCCTTCAATCCCGACCCTATCGCCGTCCATATCGGCCATGGGATCTACTGGTACGGCATCATTTTGGCCATCGGCCTGCTGGCGGGCCTGGTGCTGTGCATGAAGCAGGCCAAGCGCTACGGCCTGACAGAGGACAATGTGCTGGATATGGTGCTGTGGGCGGTGCCCAGCTGCATCATCGGCGCCCGCCTTTACTATGTGATCTTCTATCTGGACCTCTACCGCAACGCCGATGGCAGCTTAAACTGGGGCGAGATGGTGGCGGTCTGGGACGGCGGCCTAGCCATCTACGGCGCGGTGATTGCCGGGGCCATCGTGGCATTTTTCTACACCCGGCACAAGAAGATCAAGATGGGCGCCATGACGGACCTGGCGGTGATGGGCCTGCTGCTGGGCCAGTGCATCGGCCGCTGGGCCAACTTCATCAATCGGGAGGCCTTCGGCGCCGAGACTACATTGCCTTGGCGGATGCGCCTATGGACCAGCGCCACGGAGTATATCGAGGTCCATCCCACGTTTTTCTATGAGAGCCTGTGGAATCTGATCGGGCTTCTGCTGATCCTGCTCGTGGTCTCCAAAGCCCGCCGGTTCGATGGGGAGAACACCTGGTTCTACTTCCTGTGGTACGGCCTGGGCCGGTTCTGGATCGAGGGGCTGCGGACGGACAGCCTGTATCTCTTTAACTGGACGTTCCTGGGGCAGCCCATCCGGGTGTCTCAGGCGCTGAGTCTGCTTCTGGCAGTCACCGCCGCGGTGATGCTGTTCTACAACATCAAGATCAAAAAGCACTCGCGGGATGAGTTGCTGGTGAATCAGGTGGCGGCGGAAGCCGTCGAGGGGACGGCAGAGGCGGATATTTCCACGGCGGAAGCGGGAGAGAGTGTCCCTGCCGGACAGGAGGAGCCGGAGCTCCCCCAGCCGCCGGAGACCCAAAACGGGGAAGGGGGAGAGACTGATGGCAACACGCATTGACGGCAAGGCGCTGGCGGCCAAGGTCAAGGCGCAGACGGCAGAGGCAGCGAAGTCCCTGTACCGGCGGCCGGGCCTTGCGGTGATCCTGGTGGGGAGTGACCCCGCCTCCCGGGTCTATGTGACCGGGAAGGAAAAGGACTGCGCCGAGTGCGGTTTTTTGAGCTTTGAGCACGCCCTGCCGGAGGACACCACACAGGAGACGCTGCTGGACCTGATCCAGGAGCTCAACCGCGACCCGCAGGTGGACGGCATCCTGTGCCAGCTTCCTTTGCCCGGGCATCTGGACGAGGAGGCGGTGCTGAACGCCATCGCCCGGGACAAGGACGTGGATTGCTTCCACCCCTATAACGTGGGCCGCCTGATGATCGGTGATCCGGTGTTTCTGCCATGCACCCCTGCCGGCGTCATGGAGATGCTGCGGGAATACGGCATCCCCGTCCGGGGCAGGCGGTGCGTGGTGCTGGGCCGCAGCAATATCGTGGGCAAGCCCATGGCCATGCTGCTGCTCCAGCAGGACGGCACCGTGACGGTCTGCCACTCCAAGACGCCGGGACTGGCGGCCATCACCCGGGAGGCGGACATCCTGGTGTCCGCTGTGGGCCGGGTGGGGCTTGTCACACCGGATATGGTGAAGGAAGGGGCCGTGGTCATCGACGTGGCCATGAACCGGAACAGCGAGGGCAGGCTCTGCGGCGATGTAGACTTCGCCGCGGTAGAACCCAAGGCATCCTACATCACTCCGGTGCCCGGCGGCGTAGGGCCCATGACCCGGGCCATGCTGATGCGGAACATCCTCACCGCAGCCCGGAACCACCAGGCGGAGAAGTGAACAGACGAAAAGAGCGCCGCGGCTTTTGGCCGCGGCGCTCTTGATTTGTATGGGGAGAAGCTACCGTTCCTCCCGGAAATACGCCAGACCCAGGCTGGCGGGGGGCTGATTCTCCTTCTTGTTCCGCAGGGAGACAAAAATCAACACCGCGATGGTCACGAGATACGGCAGCATGTTGAAGAGGTACGTGTCCCGCCGGCCCAGGCCGGGGATGATGAGGTACACCCAGAACAGCAGGCCGAACAGGTAGGAGCCCCAGATAGCGTTGACTGTCCGCCAGGTGGCGAAGATCACCAGCGCCACGGCCAGCCAGCCCAGGGACTCGATGGTGCCGTCGTTGGCCCAGGTGCCCTTGATGTAGTCCATGGTGTAGTACAGGCCGCCGAGACCGGAGATACCGGCGCCCACGCAGGTGGCCAGGTACTTGTTGCGGGAGACGTTGATGCCCGCCGCATCGGCCGTGGCAGGATTCTCACCCACGGACCGCAGGTTCAGGCCCGGCCGGGTGCGGTTGAGGAACAGCTGCAGCACCACGGCCAGCACAATGGCCAGATATACCATGAAGCCATAGCTGAACAGCAGCCGCCCAGGAAGCCCCAGGTCCGACAGGCCGGGGATGGTGGCCCGGTACACGGCGCTGGTGGCGGCTACGGAGATCTGGCCCACGCCGCCGGCCATGGAGTTCAGGGTGCCGCCGAAGAAGTTGGCCACGCCGCCGCCGAAGATGGTCAGCGTCAGGCCGGTGACGTTCTGGTTGGCCCGGAGGGTGATGGTCAGGAAACTGTACAGCAGACCGCCCAGGGCGGAGGCGGCGAACGCCGCCAGTAGAGAGATCACCAGACACACGAAACCGGAGGGATCGGGATTGTTGAACTCATAGAAGAAGGAGGCGGCCAGTCCCGCAATACCGCCCAGATACATGATCCCGGGGACGCCCAAGTTCAGGTTGCCGGATTTCTCTGTCAGGATCTCGCCCATGGCGCCGAACAGAATGACGGTGCCGAACTGGATAGCAGACTGAATCAGCTGAACAATTTGGTCGACGCTCATTTGCCCCCCTCCTTTCCGCCCCGCAGGATGATGCGGTAGTTGATGAAAAATTCGCTGCCCAGAATGAAGAACAGGATGATGCCCGTAATGATATTGGAGGCGTAGTCATTCAGGTTGAACTGGGAGGCGATCTGAATGGCGCCCTTCTGCAGAAACACCAGCAGGAAGGAGATCAGGATCATCACAAAGGTGTTGAACTGAGCCAGCCAAGCCACGATGATGGCGGTGAAGCCACGTCCGCCGGCGGTGGAGGTGGAGATGGTGTGGCTGGCGCCGGCCACGGCGATGAAGCCTGCCAGACCGCAGATGGCGCCGGAGATAGCCATGGTGCGGATGGTGACCTTCTTCACGTTGATGCCGGCGTACCGGGCGGTGTTCTCGCTGTCGCCCACCACGGAGATCTCATATCCCTGCTTGGAATATTTCAGGTACAGGAACATCCCCACCGTCAGCAGCAGCACCAGGACAACGTTCAGGCCGTATTCCTGGCCGAACAGCTCCGGGAACCAGCCGTCCTTGGTCCGCTGGTTGATGACGCCCACGGTATTGGAGCCCACGGGATTTTCCCACAGGGCCACAAAGTAGCTGGTGAGCTGGATGGCCACGTAGTTCATCATCAGGGTGAACAGCGTTTCATTGGTGTTCCACACAGCCTTGAAGGTGGCGGGCACCATGCCCCACGCCGCACCAGCCAGCAGGCTGACCACCGCCATGATGACCAGCAGCAGGGGGGTGGAGATATCGCCGCCGAAGGCCCGCATAAACCCGGCGGTGACGATGCCGCCGATGAGGATCTGTCCCTCGGCGCCGATGTTCCAGAAGCGCATCTTGAAGGCGGGGGCCAGCCCCACGCCGATGCACAGCAGCATCATGGCGTCCCGGACAGTAACCCAGCTGCGCCGGGGGGTGCCGAAGGCGCCGTCAAAGATGCCCTCGTACACCTGGAAGGGGTTCAGCTTGGTGACGGCGAAGATGAAGATGCCGCTCACGACCAGGGACAGCAGCACCGCGATGATCCGGATGGCCCATGCCTTGGGGCGGGCGATGCCGTCCCGCTTGGCGATGCGGAGCAGAGGCTCCCTGTGGGTCTTACCCTGTGTCATGCCTCCTTCGCCTCCTTTACAAAGCGGGTCATCAGCAGGCCCACTTCCTCTTTGGTGGTGGTGCGGCCGTCCACAATACCGCTGACCTGGCCGCCGCAGAGCACCAGGATCCGGTCGCACAGCTCCAGCAGCACGTCCAGGTCCTCGCCCACATAGATGACGGCCACGCCTTTCAGCTTCTGCGCCGTCAGCAGGTTGTAGATGGTGTAGGAGGTGTTGATGTCCAGGCCCCGCACCGCGTAGGCGGTCATCAGCACCGAGGGATTCTGGGCGATCTCACGTCCCACCAGCACCTTCTGCACGTTGCCGCCGGAGAGCCGGCGGACCGGCGTGTTGATGCTGGGGGTCAGCACATCCAGTTCCTCCTTCACCCGCTCCGCCAGCTGGCGGGGCGGCTTGCGGTCCAGCAGGGGTCCCCGGCCGGAACGGTAGGTCTTGAGCATCATGTTGTCCGCCATGCCCATGGAACCCACCAGTCCCATGCCTAGCCGGTCCTCCGGCACAAAGGCCATGGACACGCCGATGTCGTGGATCTGCCGGGGATTCTTGCCCAGCAGCTCCTCACCGCCCTTGTCCACCGGCACATGCTGACCGGCGATGGGTTCGTCGGGGGCGGGGGGATGATAGATGACGTGGGACCCGGGCTGGGTAACCCGCAGGCCGGCGATGGCCTCCAGCAGTTCCTTCTGGCCGCTGCCGGAGATGCCGGCGATGCCCAGAATCTCCCCGCCGTAGGCGTCGAAGGAGACATGGTCCAGAGCCTTGATGCCGTCGGGAGTCAGGACCGTCAGATCCTTCACCTCCAGCCGCAGGTTGCGGTCCTCCACCAGGGGACGGTCGATGTTCAGCGTTACTGCATGGCCCACCATCATGTCCGTCAGCTTCTGGGGAGAAGTGTCGCAGGTGGCCACGTCCCCGATATAGCGGCCCTTGCGGAGCACCGCCACCCGGTCGGACACGTCCATGACCTCGTGGAGCTTGTGGGTGATGATGACCAGGGCCTTGCCGTCTGCCTTCATATTCCGCATGACATCGAAGAGCCGGTCCGTCTCCTGGGGGGTCAGCACGGCGGTGGGCTCATCCAGGATCAGGATGTCTGCGCCCCGGTAGAGGACCTTGATGATCTCCACCGTCTGCTTCTCCGACACGGACATGTCGTAGATCTTCTTGTTGGGATCAATGGAAAAACCATATTTCTCACTGATCTCCAGGATTTTGGCGGAGGCGGCCTTCAGATCCAGCTTGCGCTCTCCGTCCAGCCCCAGGACGATGTTTTCCGCTGCGGAGAACACGTCCACCAGCTTGAAGTGCTGGTGGATCATGCCGATGCCGCAGGCAAAGGCGTCCTTGGGGGAGGCGATGGTGGTGGGCTCGCCGTTCACCAGGATCTTCCCTTCGTCCGGGAAGTAGATGCCGGCCAGCATATTCATCAGCGTGGTCTTGCCGCTGCCGTTCTCCCCCAGCAGGGAGAGGATTTCGCCCCGCCTGATCTCCAGGGAGATATCGTCGTTGGCAACCACCTTGCCGAACCGCTTTGTGATGTGCCGCAGTTCAATGGCAGTGGTATGTTCCAAACAGATCATCCTTTCTTTTAGTGTCGGTTCCGCGCCATGGCCGCAGGCACATGCCTGCGGCGCGGGCCTCCGGAGGGAAAAGAAAAGGGAAAAAAGACCCCGGCGGCCGATGCCGCGGAGGGGATGGAGCGATTTGAGAGAAAGGGGCTGCCAAAGGGCAGCCCCTTTCGTTGGATATTTAGTTGTTGTTCAGCTCAGTGATGCCGTCGATCCGCAGGGAGAAGTACGGAGCGGAGCGCAGCACGGACTCCTGGAAGGCGCCGTCCACGATGGCCTCGCCGGTGTCGTTGACAAAGTCGCCGTCGCTGTCCAGACCGAACGCAGATGTCACATGACCGTCGGCGTCCACCTGATAGGACCCGTCGGCAGCGGGCTGGCAGGTGAACTTGGAGGTGTCGAACACCTTCAGGCTGCCGTCCTTGATGCTGGACCAAGCGGCGTCCACGGCCTCCTGGGTGCCCTCGGCGCACTCAGGCCCCAGCTTGGAGATCATCACAGCGTCCTCACTGATGCCCACGGCATAGTCCACGGGCACTTCCTCGCCGGCGATGAACTTCTCCAGGGTGTCCCGGTACAGGACGGACCAGTTGTTCTGGGAAGAGGTCAGAGCGGCGGTGGGCGCCACTTCCAGCATATCAATGTTGTAGCCCACAGAGTAGACCACAGAGCCGGCATCCTTCTGCGCCTGGACGGCGGAGGGGGCACCGGTGGAGTCGGCGTGCTGGCCGATGATGACGCAGCCGCGGGCCATCAAGGCATTGGCGGCCTCGCCCTCAGCCACGGGATCATACCAGGAGTTGGTGTACTGGACCTCCATGTAGGCCTCGGGAACCTGGGTCTGGATGCCCAGCAGGAAAGCGGTGTAGCCACAGACCACCTCGGCATAGGGATAGGCACCCACATAGCCCACCTTGGGATCGGTGACGGTGCCGGCGTCCATCAGCTCTTTCAGCTTCATGCCGGCCACCACGCCGGAGACGTAGCGGGACTCATATGTATAGGGGAACAGGTTCTTGTAGTTGTCCAGACCGGAGGTGGCGGCCATGTCGCCGGTGCAGGAGACGAAGGTAACGTCGGAATAATCCTCGGCGGCATCCAGCATGTAGCTCTGGTGGCCATAGGAGTCAGAGAAGATGATATTGCAGCCCTCTTCCGCCAGATCCACGGCGGCGTCATAGCAGTTTTCATCCTCCGCGATGTTGTAGCGGAAAATAACCTGAGAATTGGCATCAATACCTAACTCTTCACAGGCGGCAGTCAGGCCCTCGATATGGGCCGCGTCATAACCGGAGTTGATGTCGTGGACGCAGATCAAACCGATCTTGACATCCGCGGCGCTGCCGCTGGATTCCTCATTGGCGGCGGGGTCTTCGGCGGGGCTGCCGGTGCTCTCCTCGTCGGAGCCGCCGCAGGCCGCCAGGCTGAGCGCCATGACCAGCGTCAGCAGCAGTGCAAGGAACTTCTTCATTCTACTTTCCTCCTTAAAATAAAATTGGGTGGGTCACTGCAAGGGACAAAGCGGGGTGTTTCCCCTCTCTATTGCCATCATACAGGGTCAAACGGAAAAATTCAACCGGATTTTTACTTTTTTTAGGCGGATAAACCAAAAAAATACCGACCTAAATAGGTCGACCTTTGGCAGTGTGCACAATAATAAGACGAAAAAGACAAACAAGGAGAGCGTTTTTTTCGCTCTCCTTGTAGAAAATTGACAGATTGACCTTTTTTGGATCTTACATGGAGACGGCGGTGCCGGTTTTTCCGGCGATGCCGTCCTTGGCCTTCTCCAGCAGGGTGATGAGGGCCGTGCGGCCGGGCTTGGACGCGGCGAACTTCACGGCAGCCTGGACCTTGGGCAGCATGGAGCCGGGGGCGAACTGGCCTTCCGCCTCGTACTGCCGGGCCTCCTCCGGCGTCAGGTGATCCAGCCACTTCTGATCCGGCTTGCCGAAGTTGATGGCCACCTTCTCCACGGCGGTGAGGATGATGAGGGCGTCCGCGTCCAGGCTCTCCGCCAGCAGCTCGGAGGCGAAATCCTTGTCGATGACGGCGCCTGCGCCCTTCAGGTGGTTGCCCTCCGTCCGGTAGACGGGGATACCGCCTCCGCCGCAGCCAATGACTACCTGGCCCGCCTCCATCAGCGTACGGATGGTCTCGATCTCCACAATGGCTTTGGGTTTGGGAGAGGCCACGCAGCGGCGCCAGCCCCGGCCTGCGTCCTCCATGACGCAGTTGCCCCGGCGGCGCATCTCCTCCGCCTCCTCCTCAGTCATAAAGGTACCGATGGGCTTGGAGGGATTCTGGAAAGCCGGATCCGCCGGGTCTACCTCCACCTGGGTGAGGACGGTGGCCACGGGCTTTTGGATGCCGCGGTTTAGCAGTTCCTCCCGCAGGGAGTTCTGCAGGTCATAGCCGATATACCCCTGGCTCATGGCAGTGCAGACGGACATGGGGGCGATGGGATGGCTGTGATCCTCCCGGGAGAGGGTGGTCATGGCGATGTTGATCATGCCTACCTGGGGGCCGTTGCCGTGGGCCACCACCACCTGATGGCCCTCCTGAATCAGGTCCACGATGGCCTTGGCGGTGTGCTTCACAGCGACCATCTGCTCCGGCAGGTTGTTGCCCAGGGCGTTGCCGCCCAAGGCGATAACGATACGTTTGCCCATAGTTGGTGTATCCCTTCTTCACAAATGATAGTGGTCGAACCTATCAGATAGTTTTGGCGGGAACGCCCGCGCTATTCCCGCCAAAACTTGAAATTTTTAGAACGATCAGAACAGCTTCCGCTTGCTGCCCTGGTCCAGGGCCATCAGCGCGGAGACCGGGTCCTTCACTTTGCTCATCAGGATCATGGCCGCGATGATGTAGGGCTTATAGCTGGCCTCCTTGTACAGGGGCACCAGGTATCGGTCGAACACGGAGTTGTCCACCTCGCCCTCCGGGCAGCTGAGGCCGGTGATATCGGCGGGCAGGCAGTGCAGGTACAGGGCCTTGCCGTTCTTCGTCCGCTTCATCATCTCTTCGGAGCAGGTCCAGTCCTTGTGCTGGGCGTTCTGGGCCAGCAGCTGCTTCTCCAGAGCGTCGATACCCGCCTGGTCACCGGCCTGATACAGCTTGGTCCGCTGCTCCATGGCGGCAAAGGGCGCCCAGCTCTTGGGATAGACGATGTCGGCGCCGTCGAAGGCCTCCTCCATGGTGGAGACCTTCTTGTAGGAGCCGCCGGTGGCCGCCGCGTTCTTTTTGGCGATCTCCTCCACCTCGGGCATCACGTCATAGCCCTCGGGATGGGCCAGCACCACGTCCATGCCGAACCGGGTCATCAGGCCGATGACGCCCTGGGGCACGGACAGGGGCTTGCCGTAGCTGGGGGAGTAAGCCCAGGTCATGGCGATCTTCTTGCCCTTCAGGTTCTCCACACCGCCGAACTCATGGATGATGTGCAGCATGTCCGCCATGCACTGGGTGGGGTGGTCCACGTCGCACTGCAGGTTCACCAGGGTGGGCTGCTGTTCCAGAATGCCGTCCCGGTAGCCCTCCTTCACGGCATCCATGAAGGTCTTCTGGTACTTGTGGCCCTCGCCGATGAACATGTCGTCCCGGATACCGATGACGTCGGCCATGAAGGAGACCATGTTGGCGGTCTCGCGGACGGTCTCGCCGTGGGCGATCTGGCTCTTCTTCTCGTCCAGGTCCTGGACGGTCAGACCCAGCAGGTTGCAGGCGGAGGCGAAGGAGAACCGGGTGCGGGTGGAGTTGTCCCGGAAGATGGAGATGCCCAGGCCGGAGTCAAAGATCCGGGTGGACTTGTTCCGCTCCCGCAGGTCCCGCAGGGCGTCGGCCACGGTGAAGATGGCCTCCAGCTCCTCGTCGGTCTTGTCCCAGGTCCAGTAGAAGTCGGACTTGTACATGTTGTTGATGTGCAGCTTTTCCAGATGCTTGGCCAGCTCGATGGTCTTGGACATATTCAGCACTCCTTGTAATATGTGAAATTGTAGATGTATGGCGGCTCTGCCGCAGCGAAAGGAAAAACCAGGAAAAGGGTCTAGGGAAAAACCCAGGTTTTTCCCAGTTGATTTGCCTCCGGCAAATCAAGCAAATCGAATCATTTTCGCCGCGGCGTGTACGTGGCGAAAATACCTTGACCCAGCCCCCCTTCGAAGCTCACCGGATATCGTTATCCGTGAGGCTCTGCCGGAACTCGGTGACGTCAGCAGTCTTGTTCTCGGGCTTGTACAGGCCGGGTACTGCGGCGTACAGGGCGGCACAGGTCACCAGATCCTGCTTCCAGGTGATCTCATTGGGGGCATGAGCCTGGGACTCGGCGCCGGGGCCAAAGCCCACGCAGGGGATGCCATATCGGCCCTGGATGGACACGCAGTTGGTGGAGAAGGTCCACTTGTCGGTGAGGGGACGGCCCTCCCGCAGGTGCATGGCGTCCCGCTTCTGGTCCGCGTCGGCATGGCCGATGCGCTTGTCGCCCCACAGGGCATGGTGGGCGTCCACCAGCGCCTGGACATGGGCGGCGCTCTCCTTGTTGATCCAGGTGGGGAAGAAGCACTCCGTCTCATAGACCTCGCCGGTCCAGGCGGGCCGGTCATACATGTACATGCTGACCTTCACATCGTCTCCGTACTTCTGGACGGCGGGCAGCTGCCGGATCTCCTCCAAGCAGGAGTCCCAGGTCTCGCCGGCGGTCATGCGCCGGTCGATGGAGATGGCGCAGCTGTCCGCCACAGCGCAGCGGGAGGGAGAGGTGTAGAAGATCTGGCTGACGGTGCAGGTGCCCCGGCCCAGGAACTGGGCGTCCTCGTAGTGCTCCGGATTGAATTCCGGATTCAGCATCTTCACCAGGCCCTTCACCCGGTTGGAGGGGCCGTCGCCGCTCTCGTTCAGGGCCCGGACATCCTGGAGGATGTCGGCCATCTTGTAGATGGCGTTGTCGCCCCGCTCCGGCGCGCTGCCGTGGCAGCTGACGCCCTTGACGTCCACCCGGATCTCCATGCGGCCCCGGTGGCCCCGGTAGATGCCGCCGTCGGTGGGTTCGGTAGACACCACGAACTCGATCTTGCTGCGGGCGTCCTCCTGGCCCTGGAAGTCCTTGTTGACGATGTACTGCCAGCACATGCCGTCGCAGTCCTCTTCCTGGACGGAACCCACCACCATGATCTTGTAGCCGGCGGGGATCAGGCCCAGATCCTTCATGATCTTGGCGCCGTACACGGCGGAGGCCATGCCGCCCTCCTGATCGCTGCCGCCCCGGCCGAAGATGACGGCGTCGTCCTCATAGCCCTGATAGGGGTCGGCCTCCCAGTTGTTGATGTTGCCGATGCCCACGGTGTCGATGTGGGAGTCGAAGGCGATGATCTTGTCGCCGTCGCCCATCCAGCCGATGACGTTGCCCAGGCCGTCGATCTCCACCTTGTCATAGCCCAGCTTCTCCATCTCCGCCTTGATGCAGTGGACAACCTCCTTCTCCTCACAGCTCTCGCTGGGGTGAGAGATCATCTCTCGCAGGAACCGGGTCATGTCGGCCTGATAGCCTTGGGCCGCCGCTTTGATCGCTTCAAAATCCATATCGCTGACCTCCATATCAATGTTTGGAATCCCGTCATTTCCACATCACGGATTGGCTTACCTATCCCTATCATAGCATAAGAAAACAGGATGTCAAACAAAAAATGAGAAAACCTAAAAATTTTTTTGAATCTCCGGCGCGGAATGCGCCGTCCGGCCGAAATGATTGCAAAACCAAAGGGCTTGTGATATATAATGGTAGAGTAAAAAGAACAGCAGATTTGGGATGGGGAGAGCTTATGCCGATACCGGAAAACGTGGAAAACCTGCGGAGAGTTTCCGCAAAGAGCAGCATTTATCAAGTGGTATGCAGCTGGATCATCACGGGTGTGCTGAAGCCGGGAGAAAAGATCGTTGATTCCGAGCTTGCGAAGCGATTCAATGTCAGCCGGACCCCGGTGCGGGAGGCCATTCAGATCCTGGAGGGACAGAAGCTCGTCTATGTGGTGCCGGGCCGGGCTACGGTGGTGGCGGATATTGACCCTGCGGATATTGAAAAATGCTACCGGACGCTGGCGGAGCTGCAGGGACTGGCGGCGGAGCTGGCCTGCGGCAGCCTCACGGACCGGGAACTGGAGCAGCTGGAGCGGATTCACGCCGCCTTTGTGGATGCCTGCGGCCGTAATGACGGCACCGATGCGATCACGCAGGACAACCTCTTCCATGACGCGATTGTCCGCGGGGCACACAACGAGTATGTGGAGGAATTTTCCCACACGATGATCCTCCATATCCAGCGGATCAAATACCATTATTTCCACTGTGACCGGCTGCGAAAGATTTCCGTTTCCCAGCATGGGGAAATCCTTCAGACCATCCAGGCCCGGGACAGCGCCCGCGCGAAGGAGCTGATGCGAAGCCACTGGCTCTGCTCCATGGAAAATAGCCTGCGGGATGTTGCGGGCATGATCCATGGAGCCGGCGCAGAATCCGGACAGGATGTTCTGACAAAGTAAAGATGGGAAGAAAAAGCCAGAGAGAGGACGCGGAGAGAATCCGGGTCCTCTCGATGTTTTCTGGGCGAATTCCATAAAATTGTATCCGGCCTCTGGTACGTTCCGTAGAAATCCTTTGGAGAGGCCGGGCTTTCGTTGACTTCCACAAGAGTGCGGTTCATAATGAATATGCGATATATTACATATTGCATATAAAGTATGACAGAGGTTGAGAAAGGAGCAGAGACATGGACAGAGACCAGCGGCTGATTGAGTTTTGCCAACAGGCTGTTCGAATCCCCAGTCCCTCCGGGCAGGAACGGGAAGTGGCCCAGCTGATGAAGCGCAAGATGGAAGAGTATGGTTTCGACGAGGTGCTCATCGACAGGTACGGCAGCGTACTGGGCCGGATGCGGGGCCGCCGACCGGGAAAGACCATCCTTCTGGATGGCCACATTGACAATGTGGATGTGATCGACGCCGACGAGTGGACCCACGACCCCTTTGGCGGCGAAATCGACCAGGGGCGGATTTACGGCCGGGGCACATCGGATATGAAGGGAAGCGTGACGGCCATGATCTCTGCGGTTGCCCACTTTGCCGAGGACAGCGGCCGCGACTTTGCCGGAGAGATTTGCGTGTCCTGCACCGTTCATGAGGAGTGTTTTGAGGGGGTCTCCTCCCGGGAGATTACCCGGCTGGCGAAGCCGGACTTTGTCATCATTGGCGAAGCGACGTCCACCACCGTCAAGATCGGTCAGAGAGGCCGCGCAGAGGTGGTTGTGGAGACGGAGGGGGTGAGCTGCCATTCCTCGAATCCGGACAAGGGCGTTAATGCGGTCTACCACATGATGGCTGTGATCGAGGAGATCCGCCGGATCATCCCCAACGAGCACCCCATTCTGGGAAAAGGAATTCTGGAGCTGACAGACATCATCTCGTCCCCATATCCGGGCGCCTCGGTGGTCCCGGCCCTCTGCCGGGCCACCTTCGACCGGCGGACCCTGACAGGGGAGAACGAGGCCGTGATTCTCGGCCAGGTGGAGGAGGCAATCGCCCGCGCCAGGGAAAAGATCCCCGGCTTGAAGGCGCGGACCTATCTGGCAGAGGGGAAGGAGGTCTGCTGGACCGGGGAGGCCATCGCCGCGAAGCGGTATTTCCCGGCGTGGCTCATTGATGAGGACAATGAATATGTGCAGAAGGCGCTGGCCGGTCTGAAGAAAGCGGGAATCGAGGCGCCGATCTCTCACTTCTCTTTCTGCACAAACGGCAGCCACTTCTGTGGCGAGGCCGGGATTCCCTGCATCGGCTACGGCCCCTCTTTGGAGAGCCTGGCCCATGTGCGGGATGAATACATTGAAATTGAGCAGCTGACAAAGGCATGCAGAGGCTTCGCCAGCATCCTCCGGGAGCTGACTCAGTAGAGCGCGGACTAGAAATCACGAATTTAAAAGGAATGGTTATAGCATTGGAGTAAATCTGATTATTATTGATAAGGAGAATGGACCGTATGGAACAGATTTTGAAATCAATCTCCAGCTTTCTGTGGGGTGCTCCAGTCCTGATCCTCCTGGCCGCCGTTGGGCTGCTGTTTGGATGTAAGACAAAATTTTTCCAGTTTCGCAAGTTCGGCTATATTTTAAAGAATACTGCCGGCGAGATGTTTAAAAAAGGCGGCGGCGCAAAAGGGAAGGAAGGAACGCTGACGCCGCTGCAGGCGGTGAGCTCCGCGCTGGCCGGCTGCGTAGGAACGGCGAACATCGCGGGCGTGGCCACCGCCATGGTGGTGGGCGGCCCCGGCGCCGTGTTCTGGATGTGGGTCGTCGCCCTGCTGGGAATGCTGACGAAATGCGTTGAGGTTACGCTGGGCCAGTACTACCGTGTCAAGGGAGAGGACGGCGTTTATTATGGCGGCCCCATGTACTACATTGAGCGGGGAATGGGCAGAAAGTGGAAACCCCTGGCCGTCATTTTCTCTGTCACTATCATTTTGGGCGGCCTGGGAACCGCTGCGTTCGCCCAGCCCTATACCATGTCCACCGCTGTGCAGAACAGCCTGGGAATTCCCGCATGGATTACCACCGTGGCGGCGGCCGTCATCTGCGGCGTGGTTCTGCTGGGCGGCGTCAAGTCCATCGGCGGTTTCTGCGAGAAGCTGACCCCCGCCATGTGCCTCATCTATGTGGTGGGAGTGCTGGGCGTGATCATCATAAATCTGGAACATGTGCCCGCCGCCTTTGCGGCGATTTTCCGCTATGCGTTTGCACCCATGCCCGCTGTGGGCGGTCTGGCGGGCTCCACAGTTGCGCTGGCGCTGCGGCAGGGCGCCGCCCGCGGGACCTTCTCCAACGAAGCGGGCTGCGGCTCATCGCCCATCACCCATGCGACCGCCATCACCGATCACCCCTTTAAGGAGGGGATGTACGGCTGCTTTGAGGTATTCGTGGATACGCTGGTGGTATGCACGATGACAGCCCTCGGAATTCTCTGCGCGGGCCCTGAAATCTGGCAGTCCGGCCTGGAGGCGGAGGCGCTGACCATGGCCGCCTTTTCCACAGCGTACGGCAGCACGGTCGGCAAGCTCCTGGTTACCATTCCTCTGGCGTTGTTCGCATTCTCCACTATGGTGGGGTGGGAGATCAATTATGAATCCGCGTTCTTCTATTTGTTTCCCAAGGGAAAGCAGTCCAAGGTGTTCAAGTACGCCATCCGCATCCTGTGGCTGGTTCCCGGTTTCCTGGCTCTGGGGAAGACGCCCCAGGTGATTTGGACCATTGTGGATATTGTCTCGGGCTTCTGGTGCATCCCCAACGCCATCGCACTGCTGGCCCTGTCCGGTGTGTTCATGAGGATTTACCGGGATTATGAGAGCAAATACATCAGCAAGACCAAGCCGGTCTCCCAGCCCCTTGAGTATGTCGGGAAGGATTGACTGTCGGGCGGCGCTTGGGCGTTGACAGGCCGCTTCCAAGCGCAGAAAGCTGTGGACAGAGCATCAGGCGGCATCCGCAAACGACGTGGATGCCGCCTGATTTTTGGGACCGGCGGAGATCAAACACTTTTTTCGCAGACCTAAAAAAATATTTGCTAAAACATTGCAATCTCGGCTGGATGCTGGTATGATGCAGATATGAATATCGCTCTGGAAAGTGAGAAGGTGATCCCCTTGGAGAGCAACCGGCTGGAGATGCTCAAGCAGATTGCAGATGCCTTGGCGGCCCAGTTCGGGCCAAACTGTGAGGTTGTGATTCACGATTTGTCCGCGCAGAATGCGGAACACCCCATTGTCTATATTGTCAACGGCCATGTCACAGGCCGCAAGGTGGGGGACGGGGCCTCCTATGTCGTGGTGGAGCAGCTGACCACCAATGACCCGGCGCCTCGGGACCATTTGGCCTACCTGACCCGGACGCCGGACGGCAAGATCCTCAAATCCTCCACAGTCTATATCCGTAACAGCAAGGGCAAGGTCTCCGCCATTCTGGCCATCAACTACGACATCTCCAAGCTGCTGATGGTGGAGAGCGCGGTCCACGATCTGATCTCCACCGGCGAACCCCAGCAGGAGGAACCGGAGAAAATCGTCAACGTCAATGATCTGCTGGAGGAGCTGATCCAGCAGTCGGTGTCCCTGGTGGGCAAGCCCGTGGCCCTGATGAACAAGGAGGACAAGGTGCGGGCCATCCGCTTCCTGAATCAGAACGGCGCGTTTTTGGTGACCAAGTCCGGCGACAAGATCGCCAAGTATTTCGGCATCTCCAAGTACACTTTGTATTCCTATATCGACACAAAACAACAGGAGGGCAAGTAAGTATGATTGATCTGACCATCAACAAGACGGGCCTGGAGCACAATCTCCGCAAGGCGAAGGAAAATCGCATCATCATCCCCACCATCGCCCAGATGCAGCACCCGGAGACCATCCCGGAGAAGATCCGGGAGCGGCTGAAGACCGTGGGCCTCTGGGATGTGGATCCCCTGAACCTGTTCCGCATCACCTGGAAGAATGAGGCCAAGGAGAGCGGCGGAATGTTCCAGGCGGTGCCCAACTACATCGAGCTGCCCCCGGCGCTCACCGGCGTCCCCTGCCGGATCGTGGCCATGGTGGGCAAGTGGTTCCCCACCGGCTGCCACAAGGTGGGCGCCTCCTTCGGCTGCCTGGCCCCCCGTCTGGTGACCGGCCAGTTCGACGTGAACAGGCACAAGGCCGTGTGGCCCTCCACCGGCAACTACTGCCGCGGCGGCGCCTTCAACTCCCGGCTGCTGGGCGCCCAGGGCGTGGCCATCCTGCCGGCGGAGATGAGCCAGGAGCGGTTTGACTGGCTCCATGAGATCGGCGCCGAGGTCATCGCCACCCCCGGCTGCGAGTCCAATGTGAAGGAGATCTTCGACAAGACCAACGAGCTGAAGCAGGATCCCCAGTACATGATCTTCAACCAGTTCGAGGAGATGGGCAACCCCCTGTGGCACTACAATGTCACCGGCAACGCCCTGGCGGATGTGTACGAGGCCATCAAGCGCCCCGGTGACCGGTTCGCCGGCGCGGCTTTCACCTCTGGCTCCGCCGGTACCATGAGCGCCGGTGATCTGCTGAAGGAAAAGTATCCCCATCTGAAGCTGGCGGTGGGCGAGGCCCTCCAGTGCCCTACCATTCTGGAAAACGGCTTCGGCGGCCACCGGATCGAGGGCATCGGCGATAAGCACATCCCCTGGATCCACAACGTGAAGAACACCGACATGGTCATCGACATCGACGATGAGGACAGCCAGCGGCTGCTGCGCCTGTTCAACACCCCTGAGGGCCAGGCGTATTTGAAGAACGAGCTGCACCTGGACGACGAGCTGATCGAGAAGCTCACCTGGCTGGGCATCTCCGGCATCGCCAACGTGCTGTGCTGCATCAAGATGGCGAAATACTATGAGTTCACCGAGCGGGATGTGGTGGGCACCGTCCTCACCGACTCCGCCGTCATGTACGGCAGCCGCATCCAGGAGCTGAACGACCAGTATGGCGCCTACAATGCCCATGAGGCGGCCATGGACCACGCACTCCACATGCTAGGGCTGAAGCTGGACAACATGCAGGAGCTGACCTATGCGGACCGCAAGCGGGTCCACAACCTGAAGTATTACACCTGGGTGGAGCAGCAGGGCAAGACCGTGGAGGAGCTGAACGCCCTGTGGTACGACACGGAGGGCACCTGGGACACCGTCCACGCGCAGGCCAAGGACCTGGACGACCTGATCAACGCTTTCAACGAGGCCACCGGGCTGCTGAAAGACCTGTAAAACGCCGCAGGGCGGGGCAACCGCCCCGCCCTGCTTATTTATGTCTCCTCCGCGCGGATATAGGCATCCTCAGCCTCCTGCTGAATGCGGACCAGAATATCCCAGGCCCGGCTGGTCTCCTGCTGGTCCAGGGCCTTCAGAGCGTCGGCGATGCCGTTGAACAAAATCGTATAATATTGGGGGAAATTTTCGCGTTCCATATCCGCCACCTCCATAATATGTATTATATTGCACTATAAATTGTAATGCAATATGCAATATTATAAACGTGCGCATAACGCAATACGATTCGTCATATAAAAATATGGCGAGGTGTGCTATGCGGAAATTCAAAATTCCTAAACCAGAATCAACAACGAACAAAACGATTCGTTTCCCCAACAGCGTTATTGACGCGGTGGAGGAGGCGATTCGTGGAACAGAATGTACGTTTTCCGCCTTTGTGATCGAAGCTACCCGGGTGGCTCTTGAGAATCTTCTGGAGGAGGAAACGTCAAAAGAGGAGTAACGCTATGAAACACGTTCTGTACGGCAAATGCGTCAAGTGCGGCAAGACCTACGACGCTGTGCCGGATCTGACCAACTGCGAATGCGGCGGCATTCTGGACATCATCTACGATTATGACTACATCAAGACCCGGCTGACGAAGGAAAAGCTGGCGGCCCGACAGGACCATACCATGTGGCGCTACCGGGAGCTGCTGCCTGTGGAGGAGGACACGCCCAACACCCCCCTGCGGGTGGGCTGGAGTCCCCTGTACGAGGAGCCCCGCCTGGCGGAGCAGCTGGGCCTGAAGCGCCTGTGGGTAAAGGACGACGGCCAGAACCCCACCGCCAGTCTGAAGGACCGGGCCAGCGCCATGGCGGTGGCCAAGGCCCGGGAGGCGGGGGCGAAGGTGATCGCCTGCTCCTCCACCGGCAATGCCGCCAGCTCTCTCGCGGGCAACGCCGCAGCGGCAGGCCTCAAGACCTACATCTTCGTCCCCTCCCGGGCTCCCAAGGGCAAGGTGGCCCAGCTGATGACCTTTGGCGCCACGGTCATCTCCGTCCAGGGCAGCTATGAGGAGACCTTTGAACTGTCCAAGCAAGCCATTGACCGCTGGGGCTGGTACAACCGCAACGCCGCCATCAACCCCTACCTCTCCGAGGGCAAGAAGACCGTGGCCCTGGAGATCATGGAGCAGCTCTCCTGGCAGGTGCCGGACTATATCGCCATCAGCGTCGGCGACGGCTGCACCATCGCCGGCCTCTGGAAGGGCCTGAAAGACCTGTATGCCATTGGCTTCATTGACCGCCTGCCCCGGCTGATCTCCGCCCAGGCGGAGGGCTGCTGCCCCATCAACCGGGCCATTGCGGAGAACAAGCCCTGGGAGCCCATGGAGGAGAACACCCTGGCGGACTCCATCGCCGTGGGCGTGCCCCGGAACGCGGACAAGGCCCTGATGGCCATTCGGGAGTCCGACGGCATCGTGGTGAACGTCTCCGACGAGGAGATCATGGCGGCACAGAAGCTGCTGGGCCGGACCTGCGGCGTGTTCGGAGAGCCCGCCGGCGTCACTGGCGCCGCCGGCGTGAAGAAGCTCTGCGAGCAGGGCGTCATCGGCAAGGATGACACGGTGGTCAGTGTGGTCACCGGCAACGGCCTCAAGGACGTGGCCAACGCCATCAAGGCCGCGGGAGAACCCATCTCCATCCCTTCCGACATGGACCGCCTGCTGGCGGCCTTTGCGGAAAAGGGCATCACTGTGGAATAAGCGGCAAGGGGCCGGCGGTCTCCCGCCGGCCCTTTTTCTCGAAAAATTTTCTGATCCGCGCAACGATTCTCTCCCGTTTTCCGATGATATAGGTGAAAGCAGCTTTCATAAAGAGAGGGACTACCGTAGCGGATACGGAGAGGAAGCGGGGCGTTCCTCCGGGAAGGGCCTGCTGGGCCCGGTCAGCAGGCGGCACAGAGCCTTCTTGACTTTTCCCGCGCAGATTATATAATAATGTACGGTGCCTCCCGGGCACCATCCACCTGAGGGAATGAGAAAGAGGAGGCACCTGATATGACGTATCCCATGACCGTGGCGGGCCTGCGCCGGGACCTGCCCATCTGCAAAGTGACGGATGACCTGTACATCGGCGCGTTTATCGTGTTCGGCGATGCGGAGCTGACTGTGGCCTGCGCCCGGGAGCTTTTGAAGCTGGTCCCGGCGGAGGACTATGACTACATGCTGACGGCGGAGGCCAAGAGCATCCCCCTGATTCATGAGATGGCCCGCCAGTCCGGTGCGAAGAAGTATTTCATCGCACGAAAGGGTCCCAAGGCATATATGCCGGATCCTATCCACGTGGAAGACACCTCCATCACCACCGCGGGAACCCAGCGGCTGTATCTGGGCCGGGACGATGCGGAGCTGATCCGGGGCAAGCGGATCCTGCTGATGGACGATGTGATCTCCACCGGCGGTTCCCTTCACGCCATGGAACAGCTGGTGGCCCTGGCGGGCGGCACCGTCACCGGCCGAGTGGCCGTCCTGGCGGAGGGTGAGGCCGCAGAGCGCAGTGACATCAAGTTTCTGGAAAAGCTGCCGGTGTTCCATGCAGACGGTACTGTAAAAGACTGAAGTGAAGAGAGACCGGGCGCGCCGCTGACTCGTGGCGCGCCTTTTTCCGCATACGCTTGCAAAATCCTGGAAGAATGGTAGAATAAAGGCACAATGAAAACGAAGCATGTGGTCTATTGACTTCCGCACGTCAACGCGCCGGCGGCAGTGCTCTGCACCGCCGCCGTCACCGGCCGGGTGCCCTCCAGGTGCCGCTGTGGTTTCTGTTCAGCCTGCCTATGCTGTACCACATCGTTGTGGAGGACCGGCAGAAAGTGGGCTGGCCTGTCCATGACTGGCTGCCGGAGGCCAGCGCCTTGTGCTGTATGGAGGTACTGCCGTACTGTTCGCTGGCTATGCGGCGCCGGTATCCGGCGGAGGGGGGGAGTGCGTCCGCCGCTTTGGGGACCGGGACGACGGCCACCTGCTTCGGAGCCTGTCTCCCATCTTCGCTGTGTCGCCCTATCTGATGAAGACCCGGAACATCGCCCAGAACTATATCCGGGACGCAGTGGAGATCGCCCGAGCAGAACAGGATATCACACAGAAGCGGGCGGCGGGGATGGAGCACTTCGGCCTGCTGCACGTGCGGCTGGCGGTCTATGTGCGAACGGACCTGTGCCCGGGACCGGGAGATCGAGGTGAACATGACCGTCAAAAAGGAGATGTCCCCGGACACGGTCATCAAGCTCCGGTTCGACCCATCGGACACGGCGGACGTGGTCTATCAGCGGTTCAATGCCAAAGTCCAGGAGGTGAAGAACGTCTTGGAGGACACCTCCTTCGGTGCGCTGGCTGGCGCGTTCCATCTGGCGCCGGGTCTGCTGCTGAAATTCTTGGTGTGGGCCCTGCAGGTCAGCGACTACTTCGGCTGCCTGCCCAGCTCCATCACCCATCTCTCGCACTTCCACGGGTCGCTGTACATTACCTCCATGGCCTCACTGGGGATTCCGCCCATCTTCCATCATCTGTACGATTTCGGCAATGTGCCGGTATTCTGGTCTTTCGGCCGGAAGCGGCAGGCGTTTGAGTACCAGTGGGACGGTACGGTGGCCCGGCGGAGGTAGGTGGACGGCTGCTTCGTCACGGACGAGTGGATTGTGGACGGATTCTATTTCGCGGTCGCCATGCACAGTTTTCAGAATCTGATCCACGGTCCCTGGCAGCTGGACGAGCCGCCGGAGGAGGCCGTGCAGGATCAGCCCTGATATAGAGAGGAGGTCGTTTATGACGGACCACACCGTACCGCCCATCGGAATGCGGATGGTCAAAACCGCGGCGGCAGTGCTGATCTGCCTGCTGGTGTCCATGGCCGTGGACCGGGAGGATATGCGCATCTATTCCTCCATCGCGGCGCTGCTGTGCGTTCAGCCCTATGCGGAAGATACGAAGCGCATGGCCATCCAGCGGATTGTGGGCACAGCCATCGGCTCTGTGTTCGGCATCGCCACGCTGCTGCTGGAGATGGACCTGGATATCCAGGGGACTTTGGTGGGCTACATCGTCATCGCTGCGGTGACCGTGCCCAACCTGTGGATCGCCGTGGTGCTGAAGTCCTCCAATGCGGCGGCCCTCTCAGGCATCGTGTTCCTCAGCATCACCGTCACCCATGTGACGGACGCCAGCCCCTGGATCTTCGCCTGGTACCGGGCGTCGGAGACGCTGGTGGGCATCGCGGTGGGCATCGCCGTCAACGCCTTCCAGCTGCCCCGCCGGAAGCGGCGGGACGTGCTGTTCGTCTCCGGCCTGGACGGCTTGTTGCTGACGGAGCAGGGGACGCTGACACCGTACAGCCGGGTGAGCCTGAACCGGATGCTGGACGACGGGATGCAGTTCACCCTGTCCACCATGCGCACACCCGCCTCTGTGCGGGAGGCCACCCGGGACCTGCGGCTCCGCCTGCCCGTCATCGTCATGGACGGCGCGGCGCTGTACGACATGGAGAAGAAGCGGTATCTCCATGCCTGCGTCCTGCCCAGGGAGCTGGCCCTGCGGTGCGAGGCGGTGTTCCGGGCCCAGGGCATTCACTGCTTTCTCAACGGTGTACTGGATGATAACCTGATGATCTACTACGGGGAATTCCACCACGAGACGGAGCGGGCGATCTTTGAGAAGCTGCGGACATCCCCCTACCGGAATTATGTGAGCAGAAGCTACTACAAGGATTGCCCCATTGTGTACCTCATGGGCATTGATCTGACGGAGCGGATGCAGGCGCTGTATGACGCACTGGGGGAGGCGGGCCTGTTGGAACAGGTGAAGGTGCGGTTCTACCCTGCGGCGGAGTATCCCGGATACAGCTACCTGAAGATCTATGAGCGATCCGCCTCACGTGAGGCCATGCTGGAGCGGCTGAAGCAGGATCTGGGCATGGAGCGGAGCGTGGTGCTGACGACGCAGGAGGGCTGCGGAGACGTGGTGATCCGCGGCGGCGCCAACCAGGCGGTGAAGCGGCTGGGGCGGCTGTTTGAGCCCTATCTCTGGGAGCAGAAATAACACGGACGGAGCTGCGGCTCCGTCCGTGTTTTGCATTCGGAAAGAAAACCGGAGCAGGGACTTGACAAGTGTGGAAGCCTGTGTATAATATGAAGTATCCTTCATGTGAAAGACGCTTCACGAGAAGGGCCCTTCACATTTATGGAAAGGGGAGAGAGACCATGAAAAACCGTGTACGGGAGCTCCGGACCGAGGCAGGCATGACCCAGCAGCAGCTGGCGGATCTGGTCCACGTGTCCTCCCGCACCATCATCTCCCTGGAGAAGGGGCAGTACAACCCGTCCCTGCTGCTGGCGTACCGACTGGCGCTGGTGTTCCGCATCACGGTGGAGGACCTGTACTGCCTGGCGGAGAACAAGGAACAGGAGGACCGGGAAAATGAGGAATGGACATAAGGGCCGTATGGCCTGCGGAATTCTGGAACTGATGCTGGGCGTGGGGCTGATCTTGTACATCTGTCTGGCGGACCGGCAGCGGATTGGTCTGGCTGCGGTGGCCGCGGTGGTGGTGACGGCGGGACTTGGGACCTTCTGTACCGGTGCAACGGCGGTTCCGGCGAAGCGTAAGGAGGAAACTGTGCAATGAGAATTTATTACAAGAAGAAATTTTGGGCCGGCGTGGGAGCTCTGCTGCTGGGCCTGGCCCTGCCGGGCACCTGTTTGTTCGTGGGCTGGGAGCGGTTCGACCTGAAGGACGCCGTGCTGACAACGTTCATGGTCCTCAGCGGAATCAGCGGCATTCTCCGGAGCCTGGACCGGGAGAAGGCCCGGCAGGACCGGGACGAGGACCGGGACGAGCGCACCAGGTACAACACGTACCGCAGCCGGGCCCTCACGTTCCGGGTGCTGTTTTGCCTGAACTTCGTCATACTGGCCGGGTGCTTCATCGGTTGGTGGCGGTCAGGTGAACAGGAAGTCTACATCCAGACGGCTGTTCCCTGCATGGTGCTGTTTATCGTGGGCTGGATCACCCGGATCGCCAGCGATTTCTACTATGAGTTCAAGGGGTGAAAATGAGATGCGCATTTATAATAAGCGGAATTTTGCTGCCGGGATCCTCAGTCTGGCTCTGGCGGTGGCTTGCGGCGTGGTCCTGGCGGTGACGGGATTCCAGACGAAATGGCTGATCGCCCTGGTGCTCCTGCTGGCCGCTGGCGGCTTCGATCTGTGGTGGTCTCTGTCCCGGGAGTCCAGGCTCCCGCGGGTGGATGAGCGGGACCAGGCCGTCAGCCGGAAAAGCGCCTGGCTGGCCTACCGGATTGTGGCTAACGGCTGCTGGATCGTGAGTCTTGCGGCCCTGGTGGTCTATGGAATCAGCCGGATCCCGGCAGCTCTGGCGGTGACCATCACGCTGGACGCTGTGACCATCGGGGCTTTTGCCGCCCTGCTGGGGGCTGAGGTCTACTATGAAAAACGGATGTGAGGCCGCCGGCCCTCTGGAAAAGGAGAACGTATGGATCGAAGCGAAGATTTGAAACAGGTGCGGGACCTGCATCTGGTCCGGGATGAGCGGGACAGGGAGGTGGAGGCGGCCGCCGGACTCCGGGCGGGAAACGCGGTGGTGCTGGTGAGCCAGCTGCTCTCCGCCGTCTGCCTGCTCCAGGATGATCCGGCCTGGATGGCGCTGCTGTCCCTGACGCTCGTCTGGGGGGGCGTGAAGGGCTTTTGGCGATTCAGACAGTACCAGGAGAGGATCTATTTGGTGTGGGGCCTGCTGACCTGCGCCGGAGCGGCGGCGCTGCTGGGACTCTATTTCCACCGGGCCTGGTCTGCCGGGATGTCGTTCACCAGACTGCTGGGCTACGCAGTGCTGTGCCAGGTGCTGACGGTGGCCGCCGGACTGTTATTTGTGGCGCTGCTGCTGGGTATCTTCTGGCTGGCCCACAAGCTGGGGCATATAGAGGGAGAGCGTTGGGAGCAGTATTTCCAGTCCGTGTCCACCGCCGGACTTCTGCTGCGGGTGGGTACTGTGATGGCGGTGGCCCTGGCAGCGGTGGCGGCCCTCAGCGTTCCCCTGTTCGCCCGGTTGGGCTTTCAGGAGCCGAGACTTCTGGCCGCGCTGTTTTTTGTGGCAAGAGGCGCGTACCTGCTTAACAAATTCAGCCGTCGGCGGGACGAACTGATCCAGAAGCTCCTGAAGCTGAAACGCTGAGCTGCTTCAGCTGGGTGAAGCGGCACGGGGGCAGACTTGTACAACCTGCCGGAATCTCCCGGTGTTTGCAGGGAGAATTTTCTCCAGAGGTGCCTATTATGCGGACTGCCGTGAGATGCTATCATAAAATGGAAATCCCATCGTGGAAAAACAAATACTGAGATAGAAATAAGTCCGCTGGGCGTAGTCTATGGAGCGATAGGCTGCGCCCTCTTTTTCTGCTCAGGACAAGGAGTGTTTCGATCATCATGCCAAAAACAACTGTACAGAAAGTGATCTTCGGTCTGCTGATGTCCTTTTTCATGGTGCTGGCCATGGAGATGTACAACACAGGCCTGCGGAACGGCGGTCTTACAAACGCCGGGATCCTGAACGCCCTGCGGGAGCTGCCGCTGATGTTTGCGCTGTGCTTCCTGACCAGCACAGTTGTCGGAGAACCCCTGGCCGCCCGCCTGGCGGCACGGCTGGCAGTGCCCCGGGAGTGGCCCTTTGCCGCCGTTCTGGCCCGGTCCGCCATGACGGTGTGCGTCATGTGTCCGGCCATGAGCCTATGGGCTACGGTGATCTTCCAGCAGCCGGGGATCGAGTTGGTGCCCTCCTGGCTCCAGACGGTGGTCTGCAATTTTCCTATGGCGTTTTTCTGGCAGATCTTTTTCTGCGGTCCGCTGGTGCGGCGGCTGTTCCAGCTGCTGGTGCCCTCCGCGGCGCTTGTACCCGCCTGTGCGGAAGAGGCGGCGGAATGAGGGACATGTGCAAGCGGTCCCGGACGCTGGTACGTCCGGGACCGCTTGCCATTATCCCTCCGGGTGCGTTTTTAAATAGGTGAGGTAGCCCTCTAGAATCAGCGATGCCGCCACAGCGTCCACCACCTTTTTCCGCTTCTTGGCGTTCTTGCCGCTGCTCATCAGGATCTGGTGAGCGTCGATGGTGGTGCGCCGCTCGTCCCACAGGACCACCGGCAGGCCGGTGGTCTCCTTCAGCAGCTGCCGCATGGCCTGGGCCTTTTCCGAGCGGGGCCCGCGGGTGCCGTCCATGTTGATGGGATGCCCCAGCACCAGCCGTTCCACCCTGTGCTCCTTTGCCAGAAGTGCGATCTGTTCCGTCACCCGGTCCGGGCGGTAGGCGTTGATGACGGTGGTGAAGCCGGCCAGCAGGCCGGTGGGGTCGGAGATGGCGATGCCGGTGTGGGCGTCGCCGTAGTCGATGGCCATGATGCGCATGGTGGTCTCCTTTCCAGGGAAGAATAAACGCCGGTATGGCGCGTTTTGCCTGCCCACAGGATACCACATCGGGGCAGGCCGCGCAAGGCGGAAAAAACCTGACATTTTTTTCAAAAAGAGGTTGACCGGCGCCTTGACCTGTGTTACAATCATTCTTACCTGTGAAAAAGGGTTTTCTTTTCATGCGCTTTTTTCGCTTTTCAGCCATGGAGGTCTGCCCGCCAAGCTGCAGGGAGGCAATCGGGACTCTCCCGGTCCGCCGGAGAGAGAGCCCCAATAATAAGGAGGTGCCGTTAGATGCGCGTGAAGGTCACTTTGAGATGCAACGAGTGCAAGCAGAGAAACTACAACACCATGAAGAACAAGAAGAACACTCCGGACAAGCTGGAACTCAACAAGTACTGCCCCTTCTGCAAGAAGCACACGCTCCATACCGAGACTAAGTAAACGGTCACGAATGATGAGAAAGGGCGTGTAAACGTTATGGCAGAAGAAGTCAAGAAGAAAAGAAGCCGCGGTCAGTGGTTCCGCGAAATGAAAAGCGAACTGAAGAAGGTCGTCTGGCCTGACCGGAAGACCGTGATGAAAAACACCGGCACCGTGCTGCTGTGCTCCTTGGCCATCGGCGTGTGCATCTGGATCTTTGACTTTGTCATGGTCACCGCTGTCCAGATGATCCTCAGCCTGTTCGCCTGATTGAGGTAGAAACATGTCAGAGAGCGCGAAGTGGTATGTGGTGCATACCTATTCCGGCTACGAGAACGCCGTTAAGACCAGCATTGAAAAGTTCGTCACAGGCCGCGGAATGGAGGACATGATCCTGCGGATCGAGGTCCCCATGGAGACGGTGACAGAGGTCACGGACTCCGGTGCCACCAAAGAGGTGGAACGGAAGGTATTCCCCGGCTACGTGCTGATCAAGATGGTCATGACTGACGATACCTGGCATCTGGTGCGGAACGTCCGCGGCGTCACCGGCTTCGTGGGCTCCGCCAACAAAGCCATCCCCCTCACGGAGGAGGAGGTTCTGGCCATGGGCATGGAAAAGCATGAGATCGTGGTCAGATACAATGTGGGCGACCATGTGAAGATCGTGGACGGCCCACTGGCCAGCTTTACCGGCGTGGTGGAGGAGATCGAGCCCGAGAAGAATCGAGTCAGCGTGATGGTCTCCATGTTCGGCCGCGAGACTCCGGTGGAGCTGGAGCTGGACCAGGTCGAGGTCCAGGACTGATCGAATATCTGCCGGGCGCCCCAGGGCGCCGGCCCGCCGGACATTCCGGCGGAAAAGTGGGAGGGGCTGAACTGCCCCGCCAAAGACGGCCCCGTGCCGCCACCACATTCATAGATTTAGGAGGTGCTACTCCGTGGCACAGAAGATTACTGGTTATGTGAAACTGCAGATCCCCGCAGGCAAGGCAACTCCCGCGCCCCCCGTTGGTCCCGCTCTGGGCCAGCACGGCGTGAACATCGCCGCCTTCACCAAGGAGTTCAACGAGCGTACCAAGAACGACATGGGCATGATTATCCCCGTGGTCATCACTGTGTATGCTGACCGCTCCTTCTCCTTCATCACCAAGACGCCCCCCGCGGCCGTCCTGATCAAGAAGGAGTGCAACATCGAGTCCGGCTCCGGCGTGCCCAACAAGACCAAGGTGGCCACCATCTCCAAGGCTTCCATCCAGAAGATTGCTGAGATCAAGATGAAGGACCTGAATGCGGCCAGCCTGGAGTCCGCCATGAGCATGATCGCCGGCACCTGCCGGTCCATGGGCGTCGTCGTCGGCGACTGAGCCCGGCTTTCACAGACCGTTTCAAACAGCGAGCGGCCCGTGGGGCCGCACCATACAGTGGGAGGATTCATTTCCGAAGAACCACTATGAGGAGGAAGTAACATTGTTTAGAGGCAAGAAATATAAGGAAAGTGCCAAGCAGATCGACAAGACCATGCTGTACGACGCTGCTGACGGCATGGCGCTGATCTGCAAGACTGCCAGCGCCAAGTTTGACGAGACCGTTGAGCTCCATGTGAAGCTGGGCGTGGACTCCCGTCACGCTGACCAGCAGGTCCGCGGCGCCATCGTGCTGCCCCACGGCACCGGCAAGACCGTCCGGGTCCTGGTGTTCGCCAAGGGCGACAAGGCCGACGCTGCCCGGGAGGCCGGCGCGGATTACGTGGGCGAGATGGATATGGTGGAGAAGATCCAGAAGGAAAACTGGTTCGACTTCGACGTGGTTGTTGCCAGCCCCGACATGATGGGCCTGGTGGGCCGCCTCGGTAAGGTCCTGGGCCCCAAGGGCCTGATGCCCTCCCCCAAGGCCGGCACCGTCACCCCCGACGTGGCCAAGGCCGTGCAGGAGGTCAAGGCCGGTAAGATCGAGTACCGCCTGGACAAGACCAACATCATCCACTGCCCCATCGGCAAGGTGTCCTTCGGCCCCGAGAAGCTGACTGAGAACTATAACGCGCTGATGGGCGCCATCGTGAAGGCGAAGCCTGCCTCCGCCAAGGGCCAGTATATTCGCAGCTGTGTAGCCGCGTCCACCATGGGCCCCGGCGTGAAGATGAACACGGCGAAGATGATCTGAGGCTGTTCGGAGGGGAGCTGGCTCTCCTCCGAACACCCCATCGCCGCGTCAAAACAAATTGCGCTTCATCCGTTTCTGCCTGTGGTGAAACCGGATACCGCTCCGTTTGTTTTTCCTTTTCCGACAAAAGCTGGGCTTTTGTTGGGGCCCGACGTGGTCACTGGCGTGCGCACCCCGGTGCGCGGGACGATGAATTTTCGCCGCACACATGTTGCGGCAAAATGATTCGGTTTTCGTCTTCCGCCGCAGGCGGAAGAACCGGAAAAAACCTCCGTTTTTTTCGGGCCTTTTTCCCGGTCCTGTGGGATCTGGGGAAATCTGTTATTTAGTTCTTGACAAATCGTCGAGAATTAAATATAATACCAGATGCGTTCCAAAGACAGCAGGTGGCATGAGCCATAAATCCTGCCGAGGGCGGCAAACTTGATTTGCTATCCGTCCCTGTGTCTTTGCGCACAGGGACGGTTCCTTTTTTTGAACGCACCGACAATTTTCCTGGAGGTGAACACTAGAATGCCTAACGCAAAGGTCTTATCTGAAAAGCAGGCCATCGTGGCCGAGCTGACTGAGAAGATCCAGAAAGCTTCCGCCGGCGTGCTCGTGGATTACAAGGGCATCACCGTTGAGGAGGACACCGCGCTGCGCAGAGAGTGCCGGGAGAACGGCGTCGATTACGCCGTTGTCAAGAACACCCTGCTCCGCTTTGCCTTCAACAACACCGGCCTGAACGAGCTGGACGATCTGCTCAACGGCACCACGTCTCTGGCTCTGTGTGAGGAGGATGTAGTCGCTCCCGCCCGCGTCATGAGCGACTATGCCAAGAAGCTGAACGACAAGTTCGAGATCAAGGGCGGCTTTATGGACGGCAAGCCCGTCTCTCTGGAGACCATCCAGTCTCTGGCTTCCATCCCCGCTCTGCCCGTTCTGCGCGCCCAGTTCCTGGGTACTATGCTGGCTCCCATTACCGGTCTGGCTGTGGTCCTGAAGCAGATCGCCGAAAAGGGCGGCGAGCCCGTGGCTGTCGCTGCTGAGGAAGCTGCCCCCGCCGCTGAGTAATTGAGGCGGCAAGTTCTTACTTTTAAATTTTACAATTAGGAGGCTATTACAATGTCTGAGAAAGTTACCGCTATGATCGAAGAGATCAAGGGCCTGACCGTTCTGGAGCTGAGCGAGCTGGTGCACGCTCTGGAGGAGGAGTTCGGCGTGTCCGCCGCCGCTATGGCTGCTCCCGCTGCCGGCGCTGCCGCTCCCGCCGCTGAGGAGAAGACCTCCTTCGACGTGGTCCTGACCGGCTTCGACGCCGCTGCCAAGATCAAGGTCATCAAGGTTGTCCGCGAGATCACCGGCCAGGGCCTGGCCGAGGCCAAGGCTACTGTCGAGGGCGCTCCCAAGACCCTGAAGGAGGGTGCTTCCAAGGAGGACGCCGAGGCTCTGAAGGCTCAGCTGGAAGAGGCTGGCGCCAAGGTCGAGCTGAAGTAATCGAACTTCCATACTTGTTACTGTACCCCACAAAACAGTACAGTAGTGCCCCAAAACGGCACGCAAAAATAGTGAG